>NZ_JAPTFO010000019.1:0-61162 GCF_030985515.1 Stenotrophomonas sp. Sm10 | reverse complement strand
GCCCCACCCCGCCCTCGACAGTTGGCCGCGATCTGTCGGAGGGTGCCGACCGTTGGTCGGCACTGATCGAATCCCGACCAACGCTCGGGATCCACTTTCAACCAACCGATGGGGTCAGATCCGTTTTCCTGTGGAAAACGGTTCTGACCCCAACCTTTCAAATGGCCGGCAACACGCTGGACGCCAGCGCTGACAACGGCGAGGATGGAGCCTGGTTCTTCTGGCCGGCCCTGCATGGCGCAACGCATCCTTGAACCCGGTGAGATCGAGACACTGGCCTCGCGCGATGTTCCGCGCATCATCCTGCCCGATGTCGCTTCCCTGTTCGCCGAGCGCGCGACACGCCTGCGCAGCCTGGCCGCGCACAGTGCCATCGGCGGTTACCTGCAGCTGCTGGCGGCGTTGGCAGATGCACAGCAGGCACTGCTGGACGAACTGACACCACAGCAACGCGAAGCGCTGCAATCGCAGGCACGTGCGCAGCAGTCGAGTGCGGCGGCCGGTGCCGGCATGCCGTTGCGGCCGGCCAACATGCTTCAGCTGGATGGATGCTGGCGCGACTGGCTGCGCCTGCTGTGCCAGCACTGTGCCGACGAGGCCGGGCTTCCGGTGGAAACCCGCCAGGAGCTGCATCGCGTCGCCGCGGCCGACGATGCCTGGCTGGATGCGCAGGCCCATGCCGTGCTGGAGCGTGATGACGCGCCATCGGTGGATGCGGTCGCTGCACTGCTGGTGATGAACGCACTGCAGGTTTACTGGGCGGTGCTCGCAGCCAGCTTCCGCCCCACCGACCTGAAGCCGCTGGCTGATGCGCCAGGGCTGTGCCCGCTGTGCGGCACGTTGCCGGTGACCAGCGTGGTGCAGGCACGCCCACCCTATGCATCTTACCGTTACCTGTCGTGCTCGCTGTGCGCCTGCCAGTGGCACTACGTGCGCGTGCAGTGCAGCCAGTGTGGTGCCGCCGGCAAGGACATCGCCTATCGCGCCCTGGCCGACGTGGACGGCGACAGCGGCGAGGCGGTGCGCGAGAGCGCGGTACGCGCCGAGACCTGCGACCACTGCCACGGCTATCGCAAGATCCTGTATCTGGAAAAGGACCCGTCACTGGAGCCGGTGGCCGATGACCTCGGCACGCTGGCGCTGGATCTGCTGCTGGCCGAGGAAGGCTATGCGCGTGCCAGCCAGAATCCTCTGCTGTGGCAGTCCGACGGCGATTGAGGCGATGACAGCCATGCCCCCCGCCCCGGCATCGGCCGCCGCCCTGCCCTCGCTGGACCGGGTGCTGCGCCTGCCTGCACTGGCGCCACTGATCGAAGGCCACGGTCGAAGCCGCATCACCCAGCTGCTGCGTTCGCACCTGCAGGTGCTGCGTGAGCGTGTAAGCGCCAGCCAGTTGTCGACCGCGCAGCTGCAGGAAGCGGTCGACGGCCCGGCGCTGGCGACGGCAGTCGAGGCCGCACTGGCAGCTGATGCACGGCTGGACCTGCAACCGATGTTCAACCTGACCGGCACCGTACTGCATACCAACCTGGGTCGCGCATTGCTGCCCGAGGCTGCGGTGCAGGCCGTCACCCGCGCGATGACCGCGCCGGTGGATCTGGAGTTCGACGTCATCCGTGGCCGTCGCGGCGACCGCGATGCACGGGTGCAGGCATTGATCTGCGAACTGACCGGCGCCGAAGCCGCCACCGTGGTCAACAACAATGCGGCGGCGGTCCTGCTGCTGCTCAACAGCCTGGCCAACCGCCGCGAGGTGGTGGTGTCGCGCGGCGAACTGGTGGAGATCGGCGGTGCCTTCCGCATCCCCGATGTGATGCGCAGCGCGGGCGCGCGGCTGCTG
Source organism: Stenotrophomonas sp. Sm10 (assembly GCF_030985515.1). Taxonomy (NCBI): domain Bacteria; kingdom Pseudomonadati; phylum Pseudomonadota; class Gammaproteobacteria; order Lysobacterales; family Lysobacteraceae; genus Stenotrophomonas; species Stenotrophomonas sp. Sm10. The sequence goes on along the minus strand of NZ_JAPTFO010000019.1, from coordinate 59,322 downwards.
GAAGTGGGTACCACCAACCGTACCCATCCGGCCGACTTCACCAACGCCATCGGCGCGCGCACAGCGCTGCTGATGGAGGTGCATGCCAGCAACTACGCGATCACCGGATTCACTGCCAAGGTCGACACTGCCGCAATGGCTGCGATCGCGCACGAGCACGGCCTGCCGCTGGTGGTGGACCTGGGCAGTGGCAGCCTGTGCGATCTGGCGGCCTTCGGCCTGCCGCACGAGCCCACCGTGCAGGAAGCACTGGCGGCCGGCGCCGATCTGGTTTCGTTCAGTGGCGACAAACTGCTGGGCGGGCCCCAGGCCGGGATCATCGCCGGCCGCGCCGACCTGATTGCACGGATCAACCGCAACCCGCTGAAGCGGGCACTGCGCATGGACAAGATGGGCCTGGCCGCACTGGAAGCGGTGCTGGCCCTGTACCGCGAACCCGAGCTGCTGGCACAGCGGCTGCCGACACTACGCGCGCTCTCGCGCACGCAGGAGCATATCGATGCGCAGGCCCAGCGCCTGCTGCAGCCGATGCGTGCCTCGCTGGCGGCGGACTACACCCTCGAGCCTGCTTCGATGCACAGCCAGATCGGCAGCGGCGCCCAGCCACAGGCGCAGCTGGCCAGCGCCGGACTGCGCATTATCTGCGCGCGCCGTGGCGGACTGGATCGCTTGGCCAGGCATCTGCGTCAGCTGCCGCGCCCGGTGCTGGGCCGCATTGCCGATGACGCGTTGTGGCTGGACCTGCGCTGCCTGGAACCCGGGGACGAAGCGGCCTTCCTCGCCCAATGGAGCGCGCTGCAGGCATGATCGTCGGCACCGCCGGGCATATCGACCATGGCAAGACCAGCCTGGTACGCGCACTGACCGGCATCGAAACCGATCGCCTGCAGGAAGAGCGTACGCGCGGCATTTCGATCGAACTGGGCTACGCCTATGTCCCGGTGGAAAGCAGGGACGTCGAAGGTCCGGCCGCGACGCTGGGCTTCGTCGACGTTCCGGGCCATGAGCGCTTCGTGCACACGATGGTGGCCGGCGCCACGGGTATCGATGTCGCCCTGCTGGTGATCGCTGCCGACGACGGCGTGATGCCACAGACCCGCGAGCATCTGGCCATCCTGCAACTGCTGGGCGTGGACCGCGGTGCGGTGGCGCTCACCAAGATCGACCGTGTGGATGTAGCGCGCATCGCCCGGGTCGAGATCGAGATCGCTGCGCTGCTGGCCGGAACGCCGCTGCAGGATTCCCCTGTATTCGCCTGCAACAGCACCTCAGCTGATGATGCCGGCATCAGTGCACTGCGTACCCAGCTGCACGCGTGGGCGGCGGACGACGCCAACGCGCGCCAGGCCGCGCTGCGCAGCGAGCTGTTCCGCATGCCGGTGGACCGCGTGTTCTCGCTGGCCGGCCACGGCACGCTGGTGACTGGCGCGGTACATGGCGGCATCGCCTTGGTGGGTGAGCATCTGCACCTGATGCCGGCCGCCACTGAAGTGCGCATACGCAGCATCCACGCGCAGAACCAGGCCAGTGACCACGCGATGGCCGGGCAGCGCTGCGCGCTGAACCTGGCGGCCATCGCCCGTGATGACATCCGTCGCGGTGACTGGATCGCCGACGCACGCGCACTGCTGGCCACCACCCGCGTTGATGTGCGGTTGCGGCTGTCCGCGTTGGCCGCACCGTTGCGCGACTGGGCACCGCTGCATATCCACTGGGGCACGATGCACCGGCAGGCCCATGTGGTGCTGCTGGAGAACCATGACCACGGTGATGGGCAGTTGGTGCAGCTGGTGTTCGATGCTCCGGTCTGTGCGATGTGTGGCGACCGCTTCATTGCCCGCGATTCAGCGGCCACCCACACGCTGGGCGGCGGCCTCGTGCTCGATCCGGACCCGCCACAGCGGCGCCGACGCAGTCCTGCACGGCTCGCATGGCTGGGAGCACTGGAGCAACTGGCCGCGGGTGCGGGAATCGGCCCACTGTTGCAGCAGGCGCCCTTCGGTGTTGCCATGGCCGCGCTGCAGCGCTACTGCCGGCGCGCCGCCGACCGGATCGTTCTTCCCGCAGGCGCACAGCGCGTCATCACCCGCGAAGACACGGTGGTCATCCTCGCCTCGCACTGGCAGGCATTGCGCGAGCAGGTGATCGCCTCACTGCGTGGATGGCATGAGCGACGCCCGGACGAACCCGGTGTCGACAGCGGCCGCCTGCAGCGCAGCACCCTGCCCTCGCTTGCAGCGAGCCTCTGGAATGCCCTGCTGCAGGAGCTACTGGACGACGGCAGTGTGCAACGCGTGGGTGCCTGGTGGCGCCTGCCCGGCCATGACCATGCGCCACCGGAACGCGAGCGTCTGCTGCTGGAACGCGTGCTGCCGCAACTGCACGCCGGGGGCTTCGATCCACCGTGGGTGCGCACCCTGTCCGCGGAGATCGGAATGGCCGAAGACGAGATCCGCGCCGTCCTGCGCCGCGCCACCGCACGTGGCGAGCTGTTCCAGGTGGTGCCGGACCTGTTCTATGCACCCGCACGCATTGCCGAACTCGCCGCGATCGTCGCGCAGCTGTCACAGGCCAGCGGCACGGTGGATGCGGCCACCTTCCGCGATGCCATCGGCCTGGGCCGCAAGCGCAGCATCCAGATCTTGGAGTTCTTCAACCGCGTTGGCTACACTCGACGCGTCGGTGACCAGCATCGGCCGCGCGGCGACCTGCAGTGGAACGCAGCCCGCGACTGAGCCCACCGCTACCGCCGTACTTTCGGAAGGCATGCGCATCCGGGCATGCGGCTGGGCTTCAAACCCAGTAGGGGGCGTCGATCGTTCCCTGGTAGGTTCGACTCCTGCTGTCTTCCGCCATTCGTGTTTCCGCAGGAGATGTCGGCATGGCCACGCACGCGCAGTCCCCCGCCCCTTCAACGGCCGATGCCCCGCAACGACTGACCTCTCTCGCGCATGGCGGCGGCTGCGGCTGCAAGATCGCGCCGGGCGTGCTGAGCGAACTGCTGCGCGGCGTTCCAGCACTTCCGGCACCGGCCGAACTGCTGGTTGGCCGCGAGACCAGCGACGACGCCGCGGTGTACCGCCTCGATGATCGCCAGGCGATTGTCGCCACCACCGATTTCTTCATGCCGATCGTCGACGATCCGTTCGATTTCGGCCGCATCGCCGCCACCAACGCGTTGTCGGACCTGTACGCGATGGGCGCCCGGCCATTGTTCGCACTGGCCATCGTCGGCATGCCGATCAACACGCTGCCGCAGGACACCATCCGCAGCATCCTGCAGGGCGGAGAACGCGCCTGCGCCGACGCCGGCATCGTGGTGGCCGGCGGTCACAGCATCGATTCGGTGGAACCGATCTATGGCCTTGCCGCGATCGGCGTGCTCGATCCGCAACGCCTCAAGCGCAATGCCGATGCCCGTGCCGGCGATGTGCTGGTGCTGGGCAAGCCGCTGGGCGTGGGTGTGTATTCGTCAGCACTGAAGAAAGAAGTGCTGGATGCCGACGGCTACCGGCAGATGATCGCGTCGACCACCCGCCTGAACACCGTGGGCGTGCCCCTGGCTGCGCTGGACGGCGTGCATGCCATGACCGACGTCACCGGCTTCGGCCTGCTCGGCCACCTGCTGGAAGTGTGCCGCGCCAGTGGCGTTGCCGCCGAGGTGGACAGTGCACAGGTGCCGCTGCTGCCGCAGGCGCTGGAGCTGCTGCAGCGTGGCTGCGTGACCGGCGCATCCAACCGCAACTGGGCCTCGTATGGTGCCGAGGTGCGTTTCGCCGATGGGTTGCCGGCACACTGGCAGCCGCTGCTGACCGACCCGCAGACCAGCGGCGGCCTGCTGGTGTCCTGTGCCCCGGAAGCGGTGGACGCGGTGCTGGCCTGTTTCCACGACGCCGGGTTCGGTCAGGCGGCCGTGGTGGGGCACTTGGGCGAAGGAGCGCCGGGCGTCAGCGTGGTTTGAGGCGTGAAGGTTTGCCAACACGCCGCTCCCAGACACTTGAATTATGTCCAAAATATTGGACACTGAAACCATGAACCTGATCGACATCGGCAAGGCGGTTCGTGCCCGCCGTGAGCAGCTTGGCCTGTCGCAAGGCCAACTGGCTCATCTCAGCAGCCTTTCCCGGCAGACCGTGGTCGGCCTGGAGGGGGGCACCCTGAGCGACCTGGGTGTCAATCGCGTGGGACAGTTGATGGCCGTGCTCGGTCTGGATGTACCGGCACCCACCACCGAAAGCCGGCTGCGCAAGCAAGGCCTGAAAATGGCCGCACGCACCGCCAACGTGAGCTACGCAAGCGAACTGACGGCTGGCGAGCTGGCGCGCGTGCTGGTCAGTGGGGAAGTTCCTGCCACCTACGCAGCGCAGATGGTGCACCTGCTGGATGAAGCCCCTCCCGCCATGATGGTGATGGCGGTCGAGGAAGCTGCAATCGGCGCGCAGACGCCGCCACGGCGCATCTGGCGCAACGTGGCGAAGATGGCCAACACGCTTTCCGCCCATCGCAAGGACCTCTGGATGTGAACCGCGAATTGCCTGCCGGCGCCTGGCAGGCGCTGCTGCCCCGGGCACTTGTTCTCATCGGGGAGATCCGGCGCCACGGCGGCATCACCGACCCGTTCTGGACGTTGGGCGGCGGAACGGTACTGATGTTTCGACATCGGCACCGACTCAGCAAGGACATCGACATCTTCGTGCCGAACCCCCAGTACCTGGGCTTTGTCACTCCCCGCTTGAGCGATGTGGCCGCAAACCTGACCGGCGACTACAGCGAAGATCCCAGCGCCTGGGTCAAGCTTCAGTTCGAGGAAGGCGAGGTGGATTTCGTCGCGGCTCCCAATCTTCTCGATGATGCCTGGGAGGAATGGACGATCGATGGTCAGCGCATACGGGTGGAAACGTCGGCGGAAATCATCGCCAAGAAAATGTTCCATCGTGGGCATCGAACAACGGCCCGAGACCTGTTCGATCTTGCGCTGGTCATCGAACGCGAGCCGGACGCGCTGGCGGCCGCCGCAGACGCACTGGTCCGCCATCGATCAACGTTTCTTGATCAGATCCGCAATCCCCATCCGACATTGAAGATTGCGTTCAAGGCCATCGACACGCTGGACTACACGCCAGGCTTCGACCACTGCGTCGCGATTGCCGGGGACTACCTGGAAGGACTTTGATCCTCCCAGGCGATCGCGCAGAACATCATTCGATGTTCTGCACCTGCTCGCGGATCTGGTCGATCAGCACCTTCAGCTCCACCGCGGCATTGGACGTGCGGCTGTCCACCGACTTCGAGCCCAGCGTGTTGGCTTCGCGGTTGAACTCCTGCAGCAGGAAGTCCAGGCGGCGGCCGACCGGCTCGCGCTGCTTGAGCACACGGCGGATCTCGACGATGTGGCTGCCGAGGCGGTCCAGCTCTTCATCCACGTCCAGCTTCTGCAGCCACAGCACCAGTTCCTGCTCGGCGCGGCCGGGGTCGACCGGGTGCGGCAGGTCGGCCAGGCGTGCGGCCAGCTTGGCGCGCTGGCCGTCGCGAATGGCCGGAATCAGCGTACGGACTTCAGTGGCGATGCGTTCGATGCCGTCCACGCGCTCACTGATGGCCGCCGACAACTTGCCGCCTTCGCGCTCACGGGCCTCGACGAAACCTTCCAGCACCTGGTCCAGCAGCGCCAGTGCCTCGGCCTGGAGAGCGGCGGCATCGGTGGCCTCGCCACGGGTCACGCCCGGCAGCTGCAGCAGGTCGGTGAAGCTGACCTGCAGGTTGGGGAAATCGGAGGTCAGGCGGTGCGCCAGGCGGCCCAGCTGGCCCAGCAGGGCCTCGTCCACCTGCAGGTTGGCCGCCGCTTCCGGCGCGCGCAGGCGCATCACCAGATCCAGCTTGCCACGGCTCAGGCGCGCGGCGATGCGCTCGCGCAGCTGCGGTTCGAGCGCCCGCAGTTCCTCGGGCAGGCGGGTGCCGACCTCCAGGAAACGGTGGTTGACCGAGCGCAGCTCGCAGCCCAACGTGCCCCACGGGGTGACCCGCTCGCCGCCGGCATAGGCGGTCATGCTTCGAATCATGGATTGTGTCCGGTGCGTGCAAAGGGGGAATGGTACCCTAGCGCCCTCACCAGAGCCCCCTTGCCCGCCCCGTGAAGGCCGCGGGCGTGGCGGCGTACTCCCTTGCCATTACGGAACCCGCACCATGTCCGATTCCCGCCCCAGCGGCCGCCAGCCCGACCAGCTCCGCCCGGTCGTCATCCAACGCGGCTTCACCCGCCACGCCGAAGGTTCGGTGCTGGTGTGCTTCGGCGAAACCCGCGTGCTGTGCACCGCCAGCGTCGAGAACCGCGTGCCGGGCTTCCTGCGCGGCAAGGGCGAAGGCTGGGTCACCGCCGAGTACGGCATGCTGCCGCGCGCCACCCATACCCGCAGCGACCGCGAAGCGGCCCGTGGCAAGCAGGGCGGCCGCACGCTGGAGATCCAGCGCCTGATCGGCCGCAGCCTGCGTGCCTGCGTGGACCGCAATGCGCTGGGCGAACGCACCATCACCCTCGACTGCGACGTGCTGCAGGCCGACGGTGGTACCCGCACCGCCGCCATCACCGGCGCCTATGTGGCGCTGGTCGATGCGGTGAACGTGCTGATGAAGCGTGGCGACATCAAGCGCAACCCGGTCCTGGGCGCAGTGGCTGCCGTGTCGGTAGGCGTGTACCGCGGCACCCCGGTGCTGGACCTGGACTACGCCGAAGACAGCGACTGCGACACCGACATGAACGTGGTGATGAACGACGGTGGCGGCTTCATCGAGCTGCAGGGCACCGCCGAAGGCCACGCCTTCCGTCGCGATGAACTGGACGCGCTGCTGGGCTTGGCCGAGAAGGGCGTGGCCGAGCTGCTGGCCGCGCAGCAGGCGGCGCTGTCGGCATGAACCGCCGCATCGCCCTGACCACCCTGGTGGTGGCCGACTATGACGAAGCCATTGCCTGGTACACCGGCAAGCTCGGCTTCGCACTGTTGGAGGACATCGACCAGGGCCACAAGCGCTGGGTGGTGGTCGGCCCGACAGACGGCAGCGCCGCCGCCCTGCTGCTGGCCCGCGCCAGCGACGAGGAACAGCGCAGCCGCATCGGCAACCAGACCGGCGGCCGCGTCGGCTTCTTCCTCAACACCGACGACTTCCGCCGCGACCACGCGGCGATGGTCGCCGCCGGCGTCGAGTTCCTGGAAGCGTCGCGCGAAGAACCCTATGCAACGGTTGCGGTATTCCGCGATCTGTATGGCAACACCTGGGACCTGCTGGAGCCCCGTCAATGAAGAAACTGGTACTGGCCAGCCACAACGCCGGCAAGCTGGTGGAGATGCAGGAGATCCTTGCCGATCTGCCGCTGCAGATCACCTCGGCCGCCGAACTGGGCCTGGGCGATGTGGAAGAGACCGGCCTGACCTTCGTCGAGAACGCGCTGCTGAAGGCACGCGCGGCCTGCGAAGCGACCGGCCTGCCGGCGCTGGCCGATGATTCGGGCCTGATCGTCGATGCCCTCGGCGGTGCGCCGGGCCTGTACAGCGCACGCTATGCCGGCCACCCGACCAATGCTGCGGCCAACAATGCCAAGCTGCTGGACGCGATGGCCGACATTCCCGATGGCCAGCGCAGCGCCCGCTTCTATGCGGTGATCGTGCTGCTGCGCCACGCCACCGACCCGCAGCCGCTGATCTGCGAAGGCCGCTGGGAAGGCCAGATCATCCGCGAACTGCGCGGCACCAATGGTTTCGGCTACAACCCGGTATTCCTGGACACAACCCACGGCCTGACCGCCGCGGAAATGGAGCCGGCACTGAAGAACGCCATCAGCCACCGCGCCATTGCCCTGCAGCAGCTCAAGCAGCAACTGGCGACGCTGTACTGACGCCACCCGATCGACCCTGGGAAGCCGGCCAGCGGCCGGCACTACCGAAGAAGCCCATGCCGCACGCCCACGACCACTGCAACCACCTGCCCGGCGAAGCCTGCTCCGCCGACAACGACAACCCGCCGCGGCTGGTGCCGCCACCGCTGTCGTTGTACGTGCACCTGCCGTGGTGCGTGCGCAAATGCCCGTACTGCGATTTCAATTCGCACCAGGCCAAGGGCGAGCTGCCGTTCGACGCTTATATCGATGCGCTGCTGCGCGACCTCGACCAGGACCTGCCGCTGGTCTGGGGCCGGGTGGTGCACAGCGTGTTCTTCGGTGGCGGCACGCCCAGCCTGTTCCCGCCGGAGGCGATCGACCGCTTCCTGCAGCAGGCCAGCGCGCGCCTGCGCTTTGCCCCCAACGCCGAAATCACCTTGGAAACCAACCCGGGCACCGCCGAGCATGGCCGCTTCGACCGCTACCGCGCGGCCGGCGTCAACCGCCTCAGCTTCGGCATCCAGAGTTTCGACGATGCGATGCTCAAGCGCCTGGGCCGCATCCACGACAGTGGCGAAGCCGAGCGCGCGGTAAAGATGGCGCAGGACGCGGGCTACGACAACTTCAACATCGACCTGATGTATGCGCTGCCGGAACAGACCCTGGCCGGTGCCGAGGCCGACCTGGAACGCGCGTTCGCGCTGCAGCCGGCACACATCTCCCACTACCAGCTGACCCTGGAACCGAACACGGTGTTCTTCGCGCGGCCGCCGCAGGGCATTCCCGACGAAGACAACGCCTGGGACATGCAGGAACACTGCCAGGCATTGCTGGCACAGGCCGGTTTCGGCCAGTACGAGGTCAGCGCCTATGCGCGCCCCGGCCGGCAGAGCGCGCACAACCTGAACTACTGGCGCTTCGGCGACTACCTGGGCATCGGTGCCGGCGCGCACGGCAAGATCAGTTCCGGCGCCGAGGAGCATGTGCTGCGGCGTTGGAAGCTGAAGCACCCGCAGGCCTACCTGGACAGCGCCGGCACGCCCGCCTCGTTCGGCGGCGACGACGTGATCGCGCCGGAGCGCCTGCCGTTCGAATACATGCTCAACCTGCTGCGCCTGCACGAAGGTTTTGGCCTGCGCGATTTCGAGTCGCGCACGGGGCTGCCGCGCAGCGTGCTGGACGCTCCCCTGGCCGAGGCCGTGCAGCGCGGCTGGCTGGACATGACCGATGGCCATGTGCAGCCGACCGAGCTGGGCCGCCGATTCACCAACGATGTGGTGAGCCTGTTCCTGGAGGAGTGATCTTCGCTTGGCAGAGGGTAGTGCCGGCCACTGGCACTCCGGTAAAGACAGCGCTGCCGGCCAGCGGCCGGCAGTACCGCACATCAGGGCCATACCGGGCGGATGCGATTCCCGTTCAGCCTAAAGTAGCGCCGACTGCGGCCGACACGGTAGATTCACAAGATCGATCCGCGGGAATCCGGATACCGCCTGCCGATGTCAGCTGTCTTTTCCCTCACCTCCGCCGACAAAGCCCGGCTCGCCGCCAGCAACCTGCCACCGCGGGTGCGCGAGTTGTTGGGTGCGTTGATCGGCCTCTGCCGACAGACGCTGGCCGCGCCGCTGATCCTGACCGTCGAAGCGTTGGAGCAGACCCTGCTGCACGATGCCGATCGCGCACGCAATCCGCAGCAGCAGGCCGAGCTGATGGCCCAGCGTGATCAGTTGCACGCCTTTTCCGGTCATTTCGCTGACCGCATGCTTGATGCCGTGGCCGATGCGCTGATACGGCTGCGCGAACCCACGGCCCACTTCAGCCCCGGTTCCACGCCACCGCCGCTGCCCGGCATGCTCGGGCTGTCGCTGGTCGATGAACATGAAGTGGACCGCGACCTGCTGCTGACCGAGATGGTGCGGCGGGAGACGCTGCGTTCGACCAACACGCTCAACTTGCTGGGCCAACGCCTGGGCGTACTGGCGGCAGCACCGGCCTTCGAGGCCGACACCCTGCCGCTGGCACCGCAGGCACTGTGCGCCATGCTGCGCCGGATTGCCGAACAGGATTCGCTCACCGTCGACGTTCAGCTGGCGCTGTACCGCAGCTTCGAACGCCAGGTGCTGGAACGCCTGGGCGACATCCTCGACCGTGCCAATGCCCTGTTGGCCCAGCACGGCGTGCTGCCCGGCCTGGTCTACACCCCCTATCTGGCGCGTTCATCAAGCACCCGGCGGATCATCACCCAGTCGGTGGGCGGTGGTCGCGCCACGCAGCCGGCAAAGCGTGCCGCCGCGCCACTGACCGGCTGGAACGGATCGGCACCGGCCGGCTCCTGGTCGAGCCTGGTGCAGGACGCTTTCCAGGATGACAGCACAGCCGGCGCGGCCTCGCCGGGCCTGACCACCTCCACGGGCCGCGCGCTGCATGCGCTGCTGCAGCAGGCACGCCATGCCAGCGCAGCACCTGCGGATCGCGATGCAGTGCCGAGCGCGGCCGTGGATGCGGTTCTCGCACGCCTGCAGGCGCAGTCCAGCGCCGCCACCGGCGTAGCCGACCTGCAGGCGGCCGTGGTGGCGCAACTGCGCAGCGAGCATGGCACGCAGGCCCAGCTGGGCAGCCACGAGCGCGACAGCCTCGACCTGCTGCGCATGCTGATGCAGCAGGTGCAACAGCAGCAGCGTCCCGATCCAGTGCCGGCCGCGCTGCTGGCGCGCCTGCAGGTACCCCTGGCACGCGCCGCCATGGCCGATCCGGGCTTCTTCGTGCGCGACGAACACCCCGCGCGCGAGCTGCTCAACCAGATTGCCGAAGTCGGCGCCCACTGGCTGGGCGACGATGATGTCGACCCGCAGTTGCTGCAGCGCATGGCGCAGAGCGTGCAGGGCCTGCTGGGCCAGGATGCGCGGGCGCCGGAGGCCTTCGCCAGCGCGAACGAGGAAGTGCAGCAGCATCAGCGCGCCGCAGCGCATCGCGCCGAGCTGGCCGAGCGCCGCCATGTGGAAGCCGCCCGCGGCAAGGAGCGGCTGGAACTTGCCCGCCGCCAGGCCACCGCGCAGATCGACCAGTGCTGCGACGCGCAGTCGCCGCCGCGCTTCGTGCAGACCCTGCTGCGCCAGGCCTGGGCCGATGCACTGACCCTCACCCGCCTGCGCCATGGCGACGATTCACCGCAGTGGCAGGAACGACTGCAACAGACCGAGCGCATCGCTGCCATTACCGCCCAGGCCATCGATGCCCCCGGCGGCACCGATACCGCGCTGGCAGCGGACGTGGAGGCGGCCCTGCTGCAGGTCGGCTACCACGCCGAGGAAGCCGCCGCCGTCGCGCGCAGGCTGGCCACGCCCGGTGGCGAGGATGAAAGCACCTCGCGTACCGAGCTCAGCGCACGCCTGAAGGCACGTGCGCGCCTGGGCGAGCACGCTGGTACACCCACCGGCACCTCGCCTGCAACGCCCCGCAGCAGTGCCGAAGAAGCCGCCTACCAGCAACTGTCCACGCTCCCGTTCGGCAGCTGGTTCGACATCGATACCGGTGATGGCACGCTGCGACGCCAGCGCCTGTCCTGGTACAGCCTGCTGACCGGCCACGCCCTGTTCGTCAATCCGCGCGGGCAGAAGATCGCCGATACCGACCTTGATACGCTGGCCCGGCAGATCAGTGCCGGCCGCGCGCAGCTGGTCACCGAAGACAAGGGCCGGCTGGTCGACCGTGCCTGGGAAGCCAGCCTCGGCACGCTGCGCGCACTGGCCACGGGCCGCGCACAGGAGACCCCCGCATGAAGGCCGTACCGCCGCAGGACACCCGCCGCGCGCCGCGCCGCCAGGTCTCGGACCTGGTGCCGGTCACCGACCAGATGCGCGAGTGCGTGGTCGGGCGCCTCGGCAATGTCTCCGAAACCGGCATGCTGATGCTGGCCAGCGTGCCGCTGCGCGAGGATGCGCTGTACCAGCTGCGCTTCCCGTTGCCACTGGGTGATGGCCGCCAGCAGGCCATCGACGTGGGCGTGCATCTGCTATGGAGCGAGCCCGCGCACGTACCAGGGCAGAGCTGGACCGGCTTCCGCTTCCTCACCCTGTCACGCGAGCATCGGCAGCTGCTGCGGCAGTGGGTGGGCGAGGACGGCGACGAGGGACCGGTTTCGACGGCCTGAGTGCCGGTTCCGGCACAGCGGTTTTTCGCGGTATGCGGCAGAATCTAGGACCGTTTTCCGTGTCGAGCCACCGCAATGATCCAGCAAGACCCCGGCGCCCTGTATTCCGACCACCTGGCCGTGCTGTGCCGACGTGCCGAACAGGCGCTGGCCCGCGGCGGCTTCGACCATCTGGTGGTGCCCAGCGGCACCCTGCACTACCAGGTGTTCGACGACCGCGATTACCCGTATGCGGTCAATCCTCAGTTCAAGGCCTGGTTGCCGCTGACCCGCGTGCCCAACAGCTGGATCGTGTTTACTCCGGGCAAGCGCCCGGCCGTGATCTTCCACCAGCCCTTCGACTACTGGCACGTGGTGCCGGACGCCCCCAGCGGCTGGTGGGTGGAGCACTTCGACATCCACATCATCCGCAAGCCGGACGAAGCACTGGCCCTGCTGCCGGCCGACCCGTCACGCTGCGCCATCCTCGGCGAGCCGCAGAGCGCGCTGGGCAACTACGTGCCGAACAACCCGGCGCCGGTGGTGAACTACCTGGAATGGCACCGCGGCAGCAAGACGCCGTATGAAATCGCACTGATGCGCCAGGCCCAGGTGCTGGGCGTGCGCGGCCACCGCGCCGCCGAGGCCGCGTTCCGCAACGGTGCCGACGAATTCAGCATCCACATGGCGTACTGCCAGGCGGTGGGCCAGGATGCCAACGAGCTGCCGTACGGCAACATCGTGGCGTTGAACGAACACGCCGCCGTGCTGCACTACACCGAGCTGGGTCGCAAGGCACCGCAACCGCTGCGCAGCTTCCTGATCGATGCCGGTGCCAGCGCGTACGGCTACGCCAGTGACATCACCCGCACCTACGCCGCCCAGGGCCACGACGAATTCGCCGCGATGATCGCCGCCGTCGACGCCGCCCAGCAGCAGATGTGCGCGGCGGTGCGCCCGGGCTTCGACTACAAGCAGCTGCACGTGGACGCGCATCTTTCGCTGATGGGCGTGCTGAAGGACTTCGGCGTGATCAAGGTCTCGCCGCAGACCGCGCTGGAGACCGGCGTCAGCGCCGCGTTCTTCCCGCACGGCATCGGCCACCTGATCGGCCTGCAGGTGCACGACGTGGCCGGCTTCGCGGCCAGCGACGAAGGCGGCCGCATCGAACGCCCGGCCGGCCACCCGTACCTGCGCCTGACCCGCGTGCTGGAACCGGGCATGGTGGTGACCATCGAACCGGGCCTGTACTTCATCGACATGCTGTTGAACCAAGTGAAGGACGCCGGCCATGGTGATGCGATCAACTGGGACCGTGTGGACTTCTTCCGTCCGTATGGCGGCATCCGCATCGAAGACGAAGTGCTGTGCACTGAGGGCGAGGCGGACAACCTGACGCGGCCGGCGTTTGCGGCGGCGAACGGCTGAGCCCCTCGTGGTTGGTCGCTTGGAGCAAAAGCCGCGCTTTGCCGGGCGGGGTGGGTTTGCAGGACACGCCGTAAACCCATCCATGGGGGCTCGATGGCGCCATCCATGGCGCCAACGGTCCCTGCAAACCCACGCCGCCCGGCCTTTGACAGTTTCCTGCGTGCGTCCAACCACGGAAAAGAAAAAGAAAAGCAGAAGCGGGTCACTCGCTGCGCTCGCTCTGTGTCGACCAAGGTCGACACCTACCAACAGCCGCAATTGCCAGTAGATCCACGCCATGCGTGGATGATTCATTCGATGTCTGACAGATGTGCCGACCAACGGTCGGCACCCACCAACAGCCGCGTGAACCTGTCGAAGGCGGGGTACTGCGGGTTTGCGGGGTGTGAGCCGCATGGATGCGGCGACCAAGCCTACAAGGACGTACTTGCGGCGGCCCCGCAAACCCACAGTACCCCGCCATCCCACGGAATGCCCGCTGTTGCTGTTGCTGTTGCTGTTGAGGTTGCCGGCCAGCGGCCGGCACTACCGCGGGTGCAGGGCTGCAAGCCCTGCAGGACACCCCTTACCCCGCCATCACCGCTTCGATCTCGTCGGCGCTGCGCGCCAGGCCTTCGGTCAGCACGCGATGGCCATCGTCGGTGATCAGCACGTCATCCTCGGTGCGGATACCGATACCGCGCCAGCGCGGCTCCACCGTCGTGTCATCCACGCCGATGTACAACCCAGGCTCGATGGTGAACGCCATGCCCGGCTCCAGCAGACGCGAGTCACCGGCCAAGCGGTAGTCGCCCACGTCGTGCACGTCCATGCCGATCCAGTGCCCGGTCTTGTGCCGGTAGAAGCGCTGGTACAGGCCCTCGGACAGGTTCTTTTCCAGCGTGCCCTTCAGCAGGCCCAGCCGCAGCAGGCCCTCGGTCAAGGTCTGCACTGCGGCCAGATGGCCGGCCTCGTAGGGCACGCCCGGCCTGGCCTGGGCCAGCGCCGCCGCCTGCGCCTCGCCGACCAGGTCGTGCAGCGCGCGCTGCTCGGCACTGAAGCGGCCGTTCACCGGGAAGGTGCGGGTGATGTCGCTGGCGTAGCCGCGGTACTCGGCACCGGCATCGATCAGCACCAACTCGCCATCGCGCGACCGCGCGTTGTTGTCGCGGTAATGCAGGATGCAAGCATTGCGGCCGGCGCCGACGATGCTGCAGTACGCGGGCACCGCATCGTTGGCGCGGAACACGCGTTCCAGCTCGGCCTGCAGTTCGTACTCGTGGATGCCGGCCCTGGCGGCCTTCATCGCCGCCAGATGCGCACGCACGCTGATCTGTGCGGCGTGGTGCATCAGTGCCACTTCGGCGCCGGACTTGAACAGACGCTGCTCGTGCAGCAGGTGGCCCAGCTCCAGGAACTCATGTGGCGGCTGCGCACCGTGGCGTACCTGCGAACGCACGCGGTTGACCCAGCCGATCAGCTTCAGGTCGAAGTCGGCGTCGCGGCCGAAGTGGTAATACACGCGCGAGCGCCCTTCCAGCAGGCCCGGCAGGATGTCGTCCAGATCGTCGATCGGGTAGGCATCGTCCATGCCGTACTGGGCCACCGCGCCTTCCTGGCCGGCGCGGCTGCCATCCCAGGCTTCGCGCTCGGCATCGCGCTCGCGGCAGAACAGGATGGCCTCGCCGTGGCGTCGGCCCGGAATCAGCACCAGCACCGCTTCCGGCTCCGGGAAGCCGCTCAGGTACTGGAAATCCGAATCCTGCCGGAACGGATAATGGGTATCGAGGCTGCGCACCTTCTCGGCCGCGGCCGGCAGCACCAGGATCGCGTCCTCGCCGGCCATGTCCATCAGCTGGCGGCGGCGACGCTTGTACTCGCCGGCGGCAATGCCGGTGCGCTGCTTGATGTCCATCAGTTCAGGCGCTGACGATGGCGCGAGGCCAGCACCACGTCGCCGTGCAGCAGGAGCACCGCCACGCGGATGAATTCCTCGATCTCCGACAGAGCTTCGTCGTCATCATCGCCACCGGCCTCGAAATCCTCGCTGGAGGCACGCGCCAGGCTGGCCATGTCGGTCAGCGCTTCCTCGCCCTCTTCGGACAGGGTCGGGCGGCGGCCGCCGCTGCCCAGGCCGAAGCCGCCCAGGAAGGAACGGGTCCAGCTGAACATGGCATCGGCCTGCGCGGATACGTCGTCGCCGTCGGTCAGCAGCAGCTCGAAGGCGAAGTCGCGGTCTTCCAGCTGCTTGATGGTGGCCTGCAGCAGCTGCCCCAGCACGCTGTCGGCGGCCACCGGCGGCAGATTGTCGTCGGCCAGCACGCGCGCCGGCCAGTCGTTGCCGGGGGCACCGCCGGCGGCCAGCCAGCCACACAGCGCACCATGCAGCTCGGCAGCGGTGGCGCCCAGGCCCAGCTCCTGGCTGGCGCGGGTAACGTCGTCGACGGAGGGAAGTTCGGTCATCGTGCGGCTCGTTCGGAAAGGAAACCCGGAGCGCGCACGCGCGCGCCCGTGAGACCCCGTAGTGTAGCAACCCGGCGGCATCCTCCCGGTAGCCCTCCGGCCTTGCTGCGACAGCGCTTGACCGCCCTTGCCCGGCTTGCCTATCGTGCCTGCATGGAACCCGCCGACCCCCTTGCCCAGCTGCAGGACTTCGCCGCCCGCGTGGAAGCGTTGCTTGAACGCAACCAGCGCCTGGCCGAGGAGAACCGCAGCCTGCGCCACCAGCAGGAACAGCTGGTGGCCGAGCGCTCGACGCTGCTGGCCAAGAACGAGCAGGCGCGCTCGCGGGTGGAAGCGATGATCAGCCGGCTCAAATCCCTGGAGCAGCACACATGAGCGCCGAACCGGTCAGCGTCCGCATCCTCGATCGTGAATACACCGTGGGCGTCGGCGCCGACGAACGCGACAGCCTGATGGCGGCTGCGCGCCTGCTCGATGCGCGCATGCGCGAGATCCGCGGGAGCAACCGCATGGCCGCCGTGGACCGTGTCGCCGTGCTGGCCGCACTGAACCTGGCCCACGAACTGCAGCTGCTGCGCGACGAGAACGCCCGCCAGGCCGTGGCCCTGCAGCAGACGCTGGCCGACCTGAACCGGCGGCTGGACCGCGCCATCGACGGCGGCACCTGAAGACCGTGCACAACGCGTCTTCTCATATCTGAATTGGCACGTACTGTTGCCGACGAACGGCCTATCCAGATCCGGCGCGCTGGCTATAATGGCCACGCGTTCTCTGCGGTACTCGACGGCATGTGCAAACATTCGCCTTGTCCCTTAAGAACGACACCGGGAGCGCGACAGCGCCGGGAGTGCAGGTCCGCCTTGTAGCGGGAAGCCCGATGGTTCTCCAGCGTTCCCACTTGAGCCCCCGGGTTCAAGGTCGTTTCGCATGCATCGACATTGCGGAGAATGCAATATTCCAGCAAGGGCGGCGTCTTCGGGCGTCGCCCTTGTTCTTTCCGGCACAATGAGGGCTGATCCTTGCCGCACGCTGCCATGACCGACCCGCGCCAGGCCCTGCGCCACGACCTGCGGCAACGCCGCCGTGAACTCTCCGCAGCTGCGCGCATCGCCGCCGCCGAATCGCTGGCCGATGCCCTGCTCGCCCTGCCGTTCGCCCCGCGCGAAGGCGCCGTGGCCGGCTACTGGGCGCTGGATGGCGAAATCGCCCTGCACCGCTGGCAGTTGCAGTTGCCCGAAGGACTGACCTATTGCCTGCCGGTGCTGGCCGGTGACGTGCTGCGCTTCGCGCCGTGGCGGCCGGGGCAGCCGCTGACCAGCAACCGTTACGGCATTCCCGAGCCGGACGTGGCGCTGGAAGACACCCTGGAACCAGCACAGATGGCGCTGGTGGTGGCCCCGCTGGTGGGTTTCGACACGCAGTGCCGGCGGCTGGGCATGGGGGGCGGCTGGTATGATCGCAGCTTCGCCGTCCGCCACGACCGGCCGGCGCCGCCCTGGCTGGTCGGTGCTGCGTTCGCGGTGCAGCAGGTCGAGTCCTTGCCGGTGGCGTCGTGGGACGTGCCCGTGGATGCGATCTGCACCGAAGACGGCACCCTGTTCCCCTCCGCTGCCCCCGTGAACGCATGACCGCCCGCAAGCGCTACTGGCTGATGAAGTCCGAACCGGACGCCTTCTCCATCGATGACCTGGCCAAGGTCAAGGTCGAACCCTGGAACGGGGTGCGCAATTACCAGGCGCGCAACTTCATGCGCGATGGCATGCAGGTGGGCGACGGCATCCTGTTCTACCACTCCAATACCAAGGTGCCGGGCATCGTCGGCCTGGCCACGGTGGCCAGCACGGCCTATCCGGACGACACCCAGTTCGATCCAAAATCCGACTACCACGACCCCAAGAGCACGCGCGAGAACCCGCGCTGGATGCTGGTGGACGTGGCCTTCGACCGCAAGCTCAAGCAGGTGATCGCGCTGGACGAGATCAAGCTGCACGCCGAAGAGCTCGGTGAAGGCTTCCCGCTGGTTGCCAAGGGCAACCGCCTGTCGGTGTTCCCGGTGACCGCCGCGCAGTGGAAGCTGCTGCTGTCGCTGGAAAAGAAATCCTGATTCCCTGCCTGAGAGTTCTCCCATGTCCGAAGCCAAGCGCCTGGCCGCCGAGAAAGCCATCGAGTACGTTGAAGACGGCATGATCGTCGGTGTCGGCACCGGTTCCACCGTGGCCTATTTCATCGATGCCCTGGCCCGCATCCAGCACCGGATCAAGGGCGCCGTGTCCAGCTCCGAGCAGAGCACCGCGCGCCTGAAGCAGCACGGCATCGAAGTGATCGAGCTGAACCACAGCGGCAACCTGTCGCTGTACGTGGACGGCGCCGATGAGTGCGATCCGAACAAGTGCCTGATCAAGGGCGGCGGCGCCGCACTGACCCGCGAGAAGATCATCGCCGAGGCCAGCGAGCGCTTCATCTGCATCGTCGACCCGAGCAAGCAGGTGCCGGTGCTCGGCAAATTCCCGCTGCCGGTGGAAGTGATCCCGATGGCGCGCAGCCTGGTCGCCCGCCAGATCCGCGACATGACCGGCGGCCAGCCGACCTGGCGCGAAGGCGTGGTGACCGACAATGGCAACCAGATCCTGGACATCCACAACCTGCAGATCACCGATCCGGAAAAGCTGGAGCGCGAGCTCAACCAACTGCCGGGCGTGGTCTGCGTGGGCCTGTTCGCGCGCCGCCGCGCCGATGTGGTGATCGTCGGCGGCGAGCCGCCGGTCGTGCTCTGACCCTTTCGAAGGATCCTGACGATGTCGCTGTTGCGTTCGCTGCTGATGCTCCCGCTGCTGGCCCTGGCTGGCTGCGCCACCGACGCGGCCCGCCACTGGGTCGAACTGGATGGCGCCCGCTACCAGGTCGAGCTGGCCACCAACGATGAAACCCGCGCGCGCGGGTTGATGTTCCGCGACCAGATGGCGGCCGACCACGGCATGCTGTTCATCCACGACCGCGAGGAAATGCAGGCGTACTGGATGAAGAACACCAGGATCGCGCTGGACATCCTGTACTTCGACAGCCAGCGCAGGCTGGTCAGCCAGCAGCGTGATGTGCCGCCGTGCTCGGCCGGCGACATGTGCCCGCCCTACCCCAGCGGTGGCCCGGCACGTTACGTGCTGGAGCTCAACGCCGGCCAGGCCGAGAAGCTGCAGTTGAAGGACGGTACGGAGCTGAAATTCGGCCCGGGCATCGAAAAGTAAGGTGCGGCCGGGCTGCGCCCGGCACGCGCAGTAGTGCCGGCCGCTGGCCAGCAACCCTGCAGGGGCCAGATCCCATTCGCTCGCGAAAGGGATCTGACCCCGGATTTTTCACGCGACACCGCTTGAAACCGCCTGCGAATGACGCCAGTCTGTGGCCATGCAGGACCGGATCACACTCCCCGACTGGGATGCACTGGCCGACCTCGAAGACGAGGCGCTGCCACTGTTGCCGACCGCGCTGCTGATCGCGCGCGATGAATACCCCGATCTGCAGCCGTCGACCTACGACGCGTTGATCCAGAGCCACGTCGACCACCTCCGCTCGGAAGTGGAGAGCATCGACAACAGTCCATTGAAGATGGCGGCGATCAACCGCCACCTGTTCGACGAGCTGGGCTACAGCGGCGACCACGACAAGTACTACGATCCGCGCAACAGCTATCTCAACCAGGTGTTCGAGCGGCGGCTGGGCAACCCGATCTCGCTGGCGCTGGTGCAGATGGAAGTGTCGCGACGGCTGGGGATCCCGCTCGACGGCGTGTCCTTCCCCGGCCACTTCCTGGTGCGCCTGCCGGTGGACGACGGCGTGCTGGTGATGGACCCGTTCAATGGTGGTCGCCCGCTGGACGTGGACGAACTGCGCGAACGCGCCAAGTCACACCTGGGCGGGCAGATGCCCGACGACCAGGTGCTGGCGCAGATTCTCGACCCGGCGCCGGCGCGCGCGATCCTGATGCGCATGCTGCGCAACCTGCACGGCGTGTATGCCGAGGCCGGCGAATGGGATCGCGCCGCGCGCAGTGCCGACCGCCTGCTGAAGCTCGCCCCGGAGCAGGACGATGCGCTGCGTGACCGCGGCCTGGCCTATCTGCAGCTGGAATATCTGGCCGGTGCCCGCCATGACCTGGGGCAGTACCTGAAGCGCAATCCCGAGGCCAGCGATGCGCAGTGGCTGCGCGAGAAGCTGATCGACCTCGGCGGGCCGATGCCGCGGCTGCATTGAGGGCGTCGGTGTGTGGACCAACGGTCCACACCCACCCCAACGGTCCGCACCCACAGAAGGGCCTGCAGGCCCTACCGGTCAATCGACTTCGACCATCTCGAAATCGGCCTTGGTCACCCCGCAATCGGGGCAGGTCCAGGTCTCGGGGATGTCCTCCCAGCGCGTCCCCGGCGCGATGCCCTCCTCCGGCAAGCCTTCCGCTTCGCTGTAAAGGAAGCCGCAGACCACGCACATCCAGGTGCGCAAGGTGGTGGGGGTGGCATCGCTCATCGGATAATCAGGGCTGGATTCACGGGCCGCCATTGTCCCATCGCGGTCCACTCACCGGTAGCCATCGATGACTTCTGCTTCCCCGGCGCCCCGCGGCGTCTACCTGATCACCCCGGACGAGCCCGATACCGCGCGCCTGCTGGCCCGTACCGCGCCGCTGCTGGCCGCTGGCGCCACCTGGCTGCAGTACCGCAACAAGACCGCCAACGACGCGCTGCGGCAGGAACAGGCCACCGCCCTGCAGGCGCTGTGCGCACACTACGGCGTACCGCTGATCATCAACGACGACCCGGCGCTGGCGAAGGCGGTGGGCGCGGCTGGCGTGCACCTGGGCGGCACCGACGGTGACATCCCAAGCGCGCGTGCGCTGCTCGGCGCCGAGGCCATCATCGGCGCTTCCTGCTACGACCAGCTGGCCAATGCCGAGAAGGCCGTGGCCGCCGGTGCCAGCTACGTGGCCTTCGGCGCGTTCTTCCCTACCACTACCAAGGTCACCACCAGCCGCGCGGATACCGACCTGCTGCGGCAGAGCGCCGCACTGGGCGTGCCACGGGTGGCGATCGGCGGGCTGAAGCCGGACAATGTCGGTCCCATCATCGACGCCGGCGCCGACCTGGTGGCCGTGGTCAGCGGCATTTACGCCGCGCAGGACCCGGTCGCGACCCAGCGCGCCTTCCTCGCCCAGTTCGCGTAACGCCCAGGAAAGCCCCATGAACCACGACCAGTCCCACGCCCTGTTCTCCCGCGCCCAGCAGCTGCTGCCGGGCGGCGTCAATTCGCCGGTGCGCGCGTTCAAGTCGGTCGGCGGCGAGCCGTTCTTCGTCGAACGCGCCGATGGCGCCTACCTGTACGACGTCGACGGCAACCGCTACATCGACTACGTCGGTTCCTGGGGCCCGATGATCGTCGGCCACAACCACCCGGCCGTGCGCCAGGCGGTGAAGAAGGCGATCGACAACGGCCTGTCCTTCGGTGCGCCGTGCGCGGCCGAAGTGACCATGGCCGAAACCATCACCCGCCTGGTGCCATCGTGCGAGATGGTGCGCATGGTCAACTCCGGCACCGAGGCCACGCTGTCGGCGATCCGCCTGGCGCGTGGTGCCACCGGCCGCAACCGCATCGTCAAGTTCGAAGGCTGCTACCACGGCCACGGCGACTCGTTCCTGGTCAAGGCCGGCAGCGGCATGCTGACCTTGGGCGTGCCGACCTCGCCGGGCGTCCCGGCCGGGCTGAGCGAACTGACCCTGACCCTGCCCTACAACGACTTCGAAGCGGCCACCGCCCTGTTCGAACAGCAGGGTGGCGACATCGCCGGCCTGATCATCGAACCGGTGGTCGGCAACGCCAACTGCATCCCGCCGCGCGAGGGCTACCTGCAACACCTGCGTGCGCTGTGCACGAAGCATGGCGCGCTGCTGATCTTCGACGAAGTGATGACGGGCTTCCGCGTCGCCCTCGGCGGTGCGCAGGCGCACTACGGCATCACCCCGGACCTGACCACCTTCGGCAAGATCATCGGCGGCGGCATGCCGGTGGGCGCCTACGCCGGTCGTCGCGAGCTGATGCAGCAGATCGCCCCGGCCGGCCCGATCTACCAGGCCGGTACGCTGAGCGGCAATCCGGTGGCAATGGCCGCTGGCCTGGCGATGCTGGAGCTGATCCAGCAGCCGGGTTTCCACGCCGACCTGGCCGAGCGCACCGCACGCCTGTGTGCGGGTCTGGAAGCGGCCGCCGCCGACGCCGGTGTGGCCGTGACCACCACCTGCGTGGGTGCGATGTTCGGGCTGTTCTTCACCAGCGAGAAGGTGGAGACCTATGCGCAGGCCACCGCCTGTGACATCCCGGCGTTCAACCGCTTCTTCCACGCGATGCTGGAGCAGGGCGTGTTCCTGGCCCCGTCGGCGTACGAGGCCGGCTTCCTGTCCAGCGCCCACGACGATGCCGTGATCGAGGCGACGCTGGCCGCAGCACGCGTGGCGTTCAAGGCCGCCAAGGGCTGATCGCAAAAAAGGGGACGGAGGGGATTAAGTCGTTTGTGCACAAACGACTTAATCCCCTCCGTCCCCTTTTTTCAACCGAAGACGAATTTGCCCTTCATCATCGCGAAGTGGCCGGGGAACGAGCAGAAGAAGGTGTAGTCACCGCCCTTCTGCAGGCCCTGGGTAGAGAAACGCACACGCGTGGTCTCACCACCGCCGATCACCTTGGTGTGCGCCAGCACGCGCTTGTCGGCCTTCGGCAGGTAGCTGTCAGCCAGCGTCATGCGCATGCCCGCCATCGCCACCGGCTGGTAATCGGCAGTGCGGGTCAGCACCCAGTTGTGGCCCATCGCGGTAGCGGCCAGCTTGCCGGTGTGGCGCAGGGTCAGGTCTACGGCGGTGCAGTCGGCGGCGACCTTGATCTCGCGGCTGCTGAAGCTCATCTGGTCGGTGCTGTCGATGCTCACCGCACACACCCGCGCCATCGCCGACGGCGCCAGCATCAGCGCGCCCAGTCCCACTGCCACCACCCAAGCCTTCATCGTTGCATCTCCTGCGGATTCGAGCGCCATTCTAGGCAGGCCTATGCCCGCCCGGCTGCGACCGTCTGTCGCATGGCAGCTCCAGGGTTTCCCGCGCACTCATCGCAATGGCATGCTCGGCCGATGCGGATCGATCTGTTGCTGCTGGATGTGGATGGCGTGCTGGTGCAGTACCAGCGCGCGCAGCGCGTGCTGCACCTGGCCCAAGCACTGCAGGTTCCGACGCAGGCCGTGCAGGCCGCGTTGTATGACAGCGGCCTGGAAGCGGCACATGACAATGGCACGCTGGATGGCCCGGCCTATCTGGCACAGCTGGGAGAGCTTCTGGGCACGACTGTCGATGTGGCTGCATGGACCGCGGCGCGACGGGCCGCCAGCCATCCTCAGGCGGCCGTGTTGCAACGATTGCAGGCCCTGCAACCGCCAATCGCGGTGCTGACCAACAACGGCGCCCTGATGCAGCAGGCATTGCCCACCCTGCTACCGGAACTGTTCCCTGCGCTGCAGGGCCGCGTGTTCTGCAGCGCGGAGTTCGGTCTGCGCAAACCGGCGCCCGCGGTGTTCCTGCGCACGCTGGAAGCGCTGGGCGTGGCGCCTTCGCGCGCGCTGTTCGTCGATGACCTGTTCGCCAATGTGCGTGGCGCGCGCGCTGCCGGCCTGCACGCGGAAACCGTGCGCGATGGCCGGGGATTGGGCAAGGTGTTGAAGCGCTATCGGATCGCATGACGCGCTGTAGAGCCGAGCCCATGCTCGGCTCCTGTTGCCTGACATCGCGATGAGCCGAGCGTAGGCTCGGCTCTACAGATGCCTCTGCAGGCTTCAGCGCGCGGCGATGAACGCAGCAATCGCCGCGCGCAGGCGCTTCAGGCCTTCGGCCACTTCTTCGTCGGTGATGTTCAACGACGGCACGAAGCGCAGCACGTCCGGGCCGGCCTGCAGGGTCAGCAGGCCCTGCTCGGCGGCATGGTCGAGGATCGCCCCGGCCTGGCCGGCGAAGTCCTTGCCCAGCACCGCGCCCAGCATCAGGCCGCGGCCACGCACGTCGCTGAACACGCCGAATTCTTCGTTGATGCGCGCAAAGCCGTCGCGCAGCGCCTTCGACTGGCGGCTGACATTGGCGGCGATCTCCGCCGAGGCCAGCTTGCGCAGCGCAACGCGTGCGACCGCAGCGGCCAGAGGGTTGCCACCGAAGGTGGTGCCGTGCGCACCGAACTGCATGGTTTCGGCCACCTTCGGGCCGGCCAGCATCGCGCCGATCGGGAAGCCGCCACCGAGTGCCTTGGCCAGGGTGACCATGTCCGGCACCACCTCGTCCTGCCAGTGCGCGAACAGCGTGCCGGTGCGGCCCATGCCGGCCTGGATCTCGTCCAGCACCAGCAGTGCGTTGTGCTGGTCGCACAGTTCGCGCACGCGCTTGAGGAAGCCGGACTTGGCCGGCATCACACCGCCCTCGCCCTGGATCGGCTCCAGCATCACCGCCGCCACGTCACCGGCGGCCATCGCGGTTTCCAGCTGCACCTCATCGTTGAAATCGATATAGCGGAAGCCACCGGGCAGCGGCTCGTAGCCTTCCTGGTACTTCGGCTGGGCAGTAGCGGTCACTGCGCCAAGGGTGCGACCGTGGAAGCTGCCGCGGAAGGTGATGATCACCCGCTTGTCGGCCGGGCGCCCCTGGCTGGAGGCCCACTTGCGGACCATCTTGATCGCCACTTCGTTGGCTTCGGCGCCGGAATTGCACAGGAACACGCGCTCGGCGAAGCGGCTGGCCTTGACCAGCTCCTCGGCCAGGTGCAGCGGCGGCGCGCTGTAGAACACGTTGCTGGTGTGCCAGAGCTTGCCGGCCTGCTCGACCAGCGCGGCCACCAGGTCCGGATCGTTGTGGCCGAGGCCACACACGGCGATGCCGGCGGCCAGATCGATGAACTCACGGCCCTGGCTGTCCCACACGCGGGCGCCCTGGCCGCGCTCCAGTACCACCTGGCGGGGCTTGTAGACCGGCAGGTAGTAGTGTGAAAGGGAAATCAGCGGATCGGTCGCGGCGGTCATGGCAGTCGGCAGGGTTCAGGAATGCCCATTCTCGCGCCGGAACCCCTGCGGCACAATGCGCCCATGCGACCGTTTTCCGCCCCCCAGCTCAACCCCGCCACCGAGACCGGCTGGCGCCGTCGGTGGTTCGACATCATCTACCGCCATGACACCCGCCCTTCGCGCAATTTCGACCTGATCCTGGTGGTGGCGATCGTCGCCAGCATCCTGGTGGTGATGATCGACAGCGTGCAGCACCTGCATGCCGAATGGTCCACCGGCCTGTACATCCTGGAATGGGGCTTCACGATCATCTTCACCGCCGAGTACCTGCTGCGCCTGGCGGTTGTCAGGCGCCCGCTGCGTTACGCGGTGAGCATCTGGGGCATCATCGACCTGCTGTCGATCCTGCCCGCCTACCTGTCGATGTTCATCCCGGGTGCGCAGAGCCTGCTGGTGGTGCGCGCGCTGCGCATCCTGCGGGTGTTCCGCATCCTCAAGCTGACCCGCTACATCGAGGAAAGCGGCGTCCTGATGACGTCACTGTGGCGCAGCCGGCGCAAGGTGCTGGTGTTCCTGTTCACGGTGATCACCATCACCATCATCGCCGGTGCGCTGATGTACGTGATCGAGGGCCCCGAACACGGCTTCACCAACATCCCGGCCAGCATGTACTGGGCGGTGGTGACCATGGCCACGGTCGGCTTCGGCGATATCGTGCCCCAGACCGTGCTCGGCCGCTTCGTCACCTCGGTGCTGATCCTGATCGGCTACAGCATCATCGCCGTGCCCACCGGCATCTACACCGCCGAACTGGCCAGCACCATGCGCGAGGCCGAACTGGCCGCGCGCCGTGATGCCCGCGGCTGCCCGCATTGCGGGCTGGAGGGGCATGAACCGGATGCGCGGCACTGCCGCAAGTGCGGTGGGATCCTTCCCGAAACGTTCAACAGCTGAGGCCAGCATGCCAGGTGCGTGGACCATGGTCCCGGGAATGGGATCAGGGAAGGCGACCGCTTGCCGCAGCCAGGTCACCATAGGCATCGTTCAGTCGCGACAGGGCGCCAGGGGACGCATACACCCTGGGCCGCATACCAGGCAACAGCACCGCCGGATCCTGCTCGACAATCGGCTGGCCCTTTTCCAATCGCTCGACACGATGCCAGGCTTCACTGACCAAGGTATCGGCGGAAAGCTCGAACAGGCGCCACGCCGCCACATCATTGCCGATGCCACTGCTCTGCGCTTGCTGGAGCATGGTCTGATACTGCTGCAGTTGGTTGCGTGCAGCTACCAGGTCTGGCGTCGGCCCCCGCAGCGAGCGCACCAGATCACGGCCTTCACCCACGAAACGTAGTGCGTAATAGTCCGTGGACCTTCCCTGATATCCCTCCATCCTCGCCAGCAACTCAGCGCGGTAGGCAAGGTCGTGCTGATGCAGGGCAGCATCCAGCACTTCGTTCGCTGCAAAGTACCTCGCGTAAGCCTGCATCAGGGCAGCATGCTGGCGGCGCATGCCCGCGCCGCCGTCACGACGGAATTCTTCACGACGATAATAACGATCAACAGGCTCAGCGACGGCCTGCAAGGCCAGCAGCGCCTGATGGTACTGCCGGGCTGCCGCGTCGAAGGGGACGGGGGGCTGCCGCTCCAATGCCTCCGTCACCGCGTTGCCACAGTCGTACTCGACGTCATTGGCACTCCAGCCCGGTCCACGCGGGGCTGTCTCCGTTCCCGTCGGACCCGCGTCAGCGTCCTTCATCCAGCTTGTATATCGTTCAAATCCCCCCCGAACGCTCAGTTCCATCGCATCTCGGCACTTTGCATAGGCGCTGGCTTTGCGTTCGCGCAAGCCAGAGCCAGAGCCAGACCCGACTCCCGCATCGCTGCAGGCCGACAGCAGCAGACAAAGGACGGGAAACACCAGCAGACGGCGACAAGCGGCGGAATGACTCATACGGGACATCCATGTTGTACAGGGGAGGGACAGTACGGCACCAGCGTTATCCTGACGAGGGCTTCCCCGTTTCAGGAACCAGCTCAATCCAGGAACAGATCCGGCAACAGCGCGCGCGACGGGTCCACCGCATAGCCGGACAGATCGGTGATACCCGCCTGTGCCAGCACGTCATCGTCGATCAGGAACTGGCCATGGAAGCCGGCCGCTTCGCGCACCAGCACCGCGTGTGCGGCATCGGCCATGATCTGTGGCGTGCGGCAGCCAGCCGCATCCACGCCCGGAATCATGTTGATCGCATCGGTGGCGATGACGGTGCGCGGCCACAGCGCATTCACCGCCACGCCCTGCGGGCCGAATTCCGCGGCCAGGCCCAGGGTGACGAAGCTCATGCCCATCTTCGCCAGCGTGTAGCCGGTATGTGCGCCCCACCACTTCGGCTCCAGGCTCGGCGGCGGCGCCAGGGTCAGGATGTGCGGGTTCGGCGCCTGCAGCAGGTACGGCAGGCAGGCCTGCGCGCACAGGAAGCTGCCGCGCGAATTGACCTGCTGCATCAGGTCGAAACGCTTCATCGGCGTATCCAGCGTGCCGCGCAACCAGATCGCGCTGGCGTTGTTGATCAGGATGTCGATGCCACCGAAGGTGTCGACCGTGGCCGCCACCGCCGCCTGCACCTGCTCTTCCTCCCGGATGTCGCACTTCAGCGCCAGGCCCTGCCCGCCTGCAGCCGTCACCGCTTCGGCGGCGGTGTGGATGGTGCCCGGCAGCTTCGGATTCGGCACCGACGACTTGGCCGCGATCGCCACGTTGGCCCCGTCGCGCGCGGCGCGCAGTGCGATGGCCAGGCCGATGCCACGCGAGGCACCGGTGATGAAAAGCGTTTTGCCCTGCAGACTGCCCACGTTCCGCACTCCAGCGTATGCAATGAGCCGCTAGTATGCCGCGCCGACGCGGAGTTCACCCGCCCTTGACGATACTCGGGCCTCCAGACAACGCACGAGGTACACGCCATGCGCCGTTCCCGCCTGTTGCTGCCTGCCTTGGGGCTTGCCCTGCTGACTGCCTGCCAGGGCCGTTCGCCGGAACCCGGCAAGGAGCCACCCGCCGGTGACACGCCCAGCGCGGAGAAGGCCGCCGCCGACGGCAAGATGCGCTGGAGCGAGGCGGTGGTCTGGGATGGCGACCTCAACGCCTGCCGCCAGGGCGAGAACGCGGCCACCCGGGATTGCCTTCGCGACGCGATGCGCGCCGGTGGCGCCAGTGCCGAGGCCATCACCGCCGCCGAGCAGTTGTCCACCGGCGGTGAGTTGGCCTATGTGACCGCGTGGCACGAGAACGAAGGACTGGGCATTGCCACGGTCGAGTATCCGTTCCGCGCCAACACCAATGAAGGTACCCGCCTGGTCGATGCCAGCGGCAAGCGCATCGATGTGGATGCCGTGCAGTTGGACGACACCTTGCGTGCCGACCCCACTGTGCAGGAACTGCTGAAGGCCAACCCGCAAGCCACGCCGTTCGCACCGGCGCAGTCGGCCGGCGCCTCGCCGTTGGAGAATGGTGGCATCCGCCTGCTGTACCGCACACCGCTGCGCGACTGCCACGCCTGCCCGGATGTCGGTCAGTTGCAGATCGCCTACGACTTCGACGCCAAGCGCAACTTCATCGGCCAGCAGGTCGTGCCGGCAACGCCGTAACCCGGAAACGCCGCGTCTCGCCGGGCATGGCCCGGCGAGCGCAGTGTCGAATCACCGGTATGCCTGCACCTGCTTCTTCAGCAGATGCGGCACGATCAACCGGTGCACCGGCGCAACCGGCAGCATGTACGTGCGCCCGAAGGCGTTATGCGTATGCACCACGGTCGCCACTTCCAGCACGTCGCCCTGCCACTGCAGCGCCAGCTGCACGCGAAGATGGCGGTCGTCGTCTTCCAGCACGATGGCATCGTCATCCATCGACTGCAGGGTGAAGATGCCCAGCCGCTGGCCGGGTTGAGGATCTTCAACAACCTGCACTGCACGCAACGAACCCAGATGCTTCATGCCCAGCAGGCGCATGCCGTGGTTGCGCAGCGCCATCAGCCCATCGAACCAGCCGGGAATGGTCGCGGCCATGTCGCGGTAGGCCTGCAGGGCCGAGCGCCCATCGCGACGGGTCGTCGCCTGGCAGGCGTGCACGAAGTCGGCGCCAGCCAGCTGTGGGTGCAAGACGCTGCCCACACTCGGCGGGCTGGTCAACACCTGCACACGGCTCACGGCTTTGGCCCCTGCCCTTCGTTGTCTTCCCAATGCAGGATGCGGCGGGTGACGAAGCGGTAGACCGGCTTGCCGGTAGCAAACCACAGTTCGCGCACCCACGAGGTGCGCTTGAGCACGCGCTTCTCCACCGGGGTGAGCGATTCACGGCAGTACATGCGCTTGTGCTTGAGCAGGTGGCGCAGGTCCTCGCGCGCAAGCAGCCGCATCCAGCGCGAGCGCGGGTTGCCGATCACCGCCAGCTGGAAGTCGATCAGCGCCGGCCGTCCATCTTCAGTGACCAGCCAGTTGGCCTCCTTGGCCAGATCGTTGTGGGCCACGCCGTTGCGATGCAGCTGCTGCAGCAGCCGGCGCGCGGAACGGAACCAGGCCAGGTCGCCGCGCGGTGGGCGCTGGTACATGGCGTCGCCGGCCATGAAGCTGCGATCCAGGTGATGGCCATTCCAGGCCAGCAGCTGCGGCACATCGGCCATGCCGTGAATGTGCTGCAGCGCGCGGGCCTCGCGGCGGGCCAGCCACCATGCAGGCAGCCGCAACCACAGCGGCGTGGCACCAAGATCACGGCGCACAAAGGGACCATCGGGCCCTTTCACAAGGAGGATCCGGCCGAAGCTGTCGGCCTTCAAAGCATGCGGTTGAGCGTCGGGCGTATGCGGCATGGGCCCATTCTAGGCGATGGCACTGGTTGCAAACGGTCACCAAGCGGCTGGGAACCAGTCACCTTCACGCCCCTATAATCGGGCAATGGACTCTTCATGGATCGACGCCACGCTCGCGTGGATTGCCGCTCACCCCGTGCTGGCGGGCGCCGTTATCTTCCTCATCGCCTTCTGCGATGCGGTCATCATTCTTGGCGCCATCGTGCCGGCGCTGCCACTGCTGTTCGCGGTGGGCGTGTTCATCGGCCTGGGCCAGATCTCCGGGCCGTACGCGGTGGCGGCTGCGGCATTGGGTGCGTTTGCCGGCGATGGCATCAGTTACTGGATCGGCCGCCGCTGGGGCGACCGCCTGCGCGGCGTGTGGCCGTTCAGCCGTTACCCGCAGCTGCTCGACCGCGGCGAAAACCTGTTCCGCCGCAATGCCTTCAAGAGCATCCTGGTGGCACGCTACGTCGGCGCGATCCGGCCATTCGTGCCCGCCATCGCGGGCATGATGAAGATGCCAGCCAGCCGCTATGTACAGGCCAGTGGTATCGCCAGCATTTCATGGGCGGTCCTGTTCCTGGCCCCCGGCTGGATTCTTGGCGAGGCCTATGACGCGGTGGCGGCGGTGGCCGGTCGGCTGGTGGTGGTGGTCGGCCTGCTGGCGGTGATCCTCGGCCTGGTCTGGGCCATCGTGCTGTACGGCTACCGCTGGTCGGCCGCGCGCATGGACAACTGGTTGGCACGCCTGCTGGACTGGTCCAACCGCCACCCCACGCTGGGCCGCTATACCGTCGGCGTGCTTGATCCCAAGCGCCGTGAATCGGTGCCGCTGGCGATGCTGGCGTTGATGCTGCTGGTACTGGGCTGGGGCTGGTTCGCATTGTTGACCGTGGTGGTCGCGCACGGCGAGCCGCTGGCGATCGACCTGCTGGTGCACCAGGCCATGCTGGCGCTGCGTAACCCGCTGGCCGATTACCCGATGGCCGCGCTGGCGTCGCTGGGCGCCTGGCAGGTACTACTGCCGGCCACCGCTGCAGCGATGGGCTACCTGATCTGGCGCCGGCGCTGGATGGCGGCCGCCCACTGGCTGGCCGCCCTCGCCTTCGGCCTGGCGCTGACCATGCTGCTGGGTGCCACCGTGGATGTGGTGCGCCCGGTCGACGCCAGCAGCGGCTTCGGCTTCCCTTCGGTGTCGGTGACCATGGCCACCATCACCTTCGGCTTCTTCGCAGTGTTGATCGCGCGTGAGATGCCCGGCCGCACCCGCGTCTGGCCGTACCTGGTGTCGGGCATCGTGGTCAGCCTGATCGGCTTCTCGCGCCTGTACCTGGGTGCGCATTGGCTGAGCGACGTGATCGGCGGCATGCTGTTCGGCACGTTCTGGCTGCTGGTGCTGGGCATCGCCTACCGCCGCCGCTTCAACCGCTCGTTCTGGGTGAAGCCGGTGGCGTGGCTGTTCTACGGCGTGTTCGCCGTCGCCGCGATGTGGTACGCACCGCGCAACATCCCGGTGAAGCTGGAACGCTTCGAGCCGACCCTGCCGGCCCCGCAGGCAATGGACACGCAGGCCTGGTGGCAGCACGACTGGGCCACGCTGCCGGCGCGCCGCAACGAGTTCGACGACGACCAGCGCTGGCCGCTGGACGTGCAGGTGGCCGGTCCGTTGGCACCGCTGCAGGCGCAACTGGAAGCGCGCGGCTGGAAGCGACAGGAGCAGGCCGGCTGGCAGCAGGCGCTGCTGATGCTGGACAAGAACACCGGCGCCGATGACCTGCCGGTGCTGCCGGCGACGCTGGACACCCGCGTGGAAGCGCTGTTGATGGTGCGCCAGGGTGCACATCGCGATGAGCGCTACGTACTGCGCCTGTGGCCAGCCCCTGCACAGTTGCAGCCGGGCAATACGCCACTGTGGCTGGGCAGTGCGCAGACCCTGCGCTACCAGCGCCATTTCGAATGGATCGGCATGTGGCATCCACTGCGCGGCGTCGACCCGGCATTGAACGCGGTGAAGGACGCCGTGCAGGACCTGCCGCAGCGCGAGGATGTGCACAGCGAAACCGGGTTGCCGGTGCTGCGGTTGAAGACCACCACGCCCTGACCGGCACCGGCACGCAGCCACCCACTGTAGAGCCGAGCCCATGCTCGGCTGCTCTTCGCGGGAACCATCAAGCCGAGCATAGGCTCGGCTCTACTGTAGATCCACGCCATGCGTGGATGGCATTCCCCGCATACCCCAGCGTGTGCACCAGGGCGCACACCACCCGGGGCAGGCTGTTACGGCATCCAGCCCAGCAACTGCTGCAAACGCTGGTGCGGGTCGTCCAACTGCAGCAGCTGCAACCGCTGCTGCTCGCTCAGCGGCAGCAGCTCGGCCAGCCGCCAGCCGACCCAGCTGGCCTGGTCCAGCAACGCCGGGTTGGCCGGTGCATAGGCCTCGCCGGCCTGTTCGATGATGTGCCCCAGCACCGTGGCCAGCAGGGCATGCTGCGGCCGCAGTTCGTCGTCTGGGTCTTCATCGCACCAGCGCACGTCGGCTACCACCAGCCCGTTGTCACGCACGCGCGTGCGCTCGACATGGAAACGGCGGGTGCCGCGCAGGCGCAACTGCAGCACGCCGTCGGCGCCAACATCGAAGTCTTCGATGCGCACCTGCACGCCGTAGGCGGCCGGCGTTGCCGGGGCTCCCACTTCCTGGCCATCCAGGATCAGGCAGACACCGAAGCCCTCACCACTGCGGCCGCTGTCGCGGACCAGGTCCAGGTAACGGCGTTCGAACACGCGCAGGCCCACCGCTGCACCTGGTACCAGCGTGGTGTGCAGCGGAAACAGCGGCAGTGAACCGTCGACGCTCATCGGGCCTGCAGCGCGGCAAGGAAGCGGCGCGGTGCGCCGTCGAAGCCACCGTTGGACATGAACACCACGTGGTCACCCCTGCGCGCGCTGGCCTGCAATTGCGCCAGCAGCGCGTCGGTATCGGGCACCGCGTGCGCTTGGCCGCGCACTGCGGCGATCACCGCAGCGGCATCCCAGGCCAGTTCCGGGCGATGCAGGAACACCACTTCATCGGCCAGCGCCAGCGAGGGTGCCAGCGCCTGCGCGTGTGCGCCCAGCCGCATCGAATTGCTGCGCGGCTCCATCGCGACCACGATGCGCGCATCGCCCACCTTGGCGCGCAGCCCTTCCAGCGTGGTGGCGATTGCGGTCGGGTGGTGGGCGAAATCGTCGTAGACGGTGATGCCCTCATGGCTGCCGATCACTTCCATGCGGCGCTTGACGCTGCGGAAGCGCGCCAGCGCCGGGATCACCTCGGCCGGCGCAACACCCACCGCATGTGCGGCTGCCAGCGCCGCCAGGCCGTTGAGCACGTTGTGGCGGCCCAGCAACGACCACTGCACATCACCCAGTGCCTGCCCGCGGTGATGCACGCGGAACGCGCTGCCATCGGCAGCCAGCAGCTCGGCATGCCATTCCAGCGACGGATCGAATCCGAAACGCTCAACCGGGGTCCAGCAGCCCATCGCCAGCACTTCGGCCAGATGCTGATCCTCGCCATTGACGATCAGTCGGCCACGCGCCGGCACCGTGCGCACCAGGTGATGGAACTGGCGCTGGATCGCGGCCACGTCCGGGAAGATGTCGGCGTGGTCGTATTCGAGGTTGTTGAGGATGGCCACCAGCGGCCGGTAGTGCACGAACTTGCTGCGCTTGTCGAAGAACGCGGTGTCGTACTCGTCGGCCTCGACCACGAACTCACGGCCCTGGCCCAGGCGGGCGGAGACGCCGAAATCCTCGGCCACGCCGCCGATCAGGAAACCGGGAGAACGACCGGCACTTTCCAGCAGCCAGGTGAGGATGGTGGTGGTGGTGGTCTTGCCGTGGGTGCCGGCCACGGCCAGCGTGTCGCGGCCCGGCAGCACCTGCTCGGACAGCCACTGCGCACCGGAGATATAGCGCTGGCCGGCGTCGAGCACGGCCTCAACGGCGGCATTGCCGCGCGAGAGTGCGTTACCGATCACCACCTCGTCGGTGCCCGGTGGCACGCTGTCGGCGCGGTAGCCCTGGTCCAGGGTGATACCCAGCTGCTCGAGCTGGGTGGACATCGGCGGATAGATGGCCTGGTCACTGCCGCTGACCGTATGGCCCAGTTCCCGCGCCAGGGCGGCCACGCCGCCCATGAAGGTGCCGGCAATTGCAAGGATATGTACGCTGCTCATGACCGAGGATTGTGACCGATGACGGCTGTATAGGGCCAATGTCCGATCCGGGGTAAGACAAGTCCTACACAGGATGTGAGGAAACTCCAATCATCTGTCAGGGAAATCCCGATAGCGATGTTCTGTGAACCCGGACACAATTCGAACTGCCAGCCGCAGTACCCGAACCGGTCCTACTCCCCAAGAGGCCATCCCCAAGGGAGCTCATGCTGCGGGGCCCTGAGCAAGCCCTCTGCTGGCGCCTATCAAACGACACAGGCCTGATCCTCACGGACCAGGCCTGTGTTTTTTTCTGCACCCGTGCGCCCGGCAGCACGCCGGCCCCGCCGGGTCAGGCGTTGATCGCCGCCAGGATGCGGGCTTCGATCTCGTCCAGCTCACCGACGCCGTCAACCCGGGCCAGGGTGCCGCGGCCAGCGTAAAAGTCCACCACCGGGGCGGTCTGCTCGTTGTAGACCTGCAGGCGCTGGCGCACCGCTTCCGGGTTGTCATCGGCGCGGCCCTGCTCCTTGGCGCGGCCGGCGATGCGGTCCACCAGCAGTTCGGTGGGCACGTCCAGCTGCACCACCGCGTCCAGCGGCTGGCCGATCTTGGCCAGCAGGCCGTCCATCGCATTGGCCTGGGCCACATTGCGCGGGTAGCCATCGAGGATGAAGCCCTTGGCGACATCAGCCTGGGTCAGGCGCGACTCCAGCATGCCCAGCAGGATGTCGTCCGACACCAGGTTGCCGGCATCCATCACCGTCTTGGCCTGCTTGCCCAGTTCCGTGCCCGCGGCGATTTCCGCGCGCAGCATGTCACCGGTCGAAATGTGGGCGATCCCCAGCTTTTCCTTCAGGCGCGTCGCCTGTGTCCCCTTGCCCGAACCGGGCGGTCCCAACAGAACCAATCGCATTGACCTGACTCCAACGTGTTGAAAACAAAGAAGGTTCGCGTCCCGGACGGGCCGGTATCGCTGCACCGCAATAGCGCCACTTTACCGCATCCGGGTAATGTCCCTGCAATGTCCTTTCCCCCGAGCAGGTAGACGCATGCGCAACGGTACCCTCCTCTACGCCCAGTCCGGCGGTGTTACTGCGGTCATCAACGCCACGGCGGCGGCGGTGATCGAGCAGGCGCGGGCCAAGGGCATCAAGGTCCTGGCCGCCCGCAACGGCATCCTCGGTGCCCTGCGCGAGGAACTGATCGACACCAGCAGGGAGAGCGCGGCCGCGATCCGCTCGCTGGCCCATACCCCGGGCGGCGCCTTCGGCTCGTGCCGGGTCAAGCTGAAATCGCTGGACGCCGACCGCGCCCGCTACGACCGGCTGCTGGAGGTGCTGCGCGCGCATGACGTGCGCTGGTTCCTCTACAACGGTGGCAACGACTCGGCCGACACCGCGCTGAAGGTTTCGCAGCTGGCCAAGGCCTCCGGCTACGACCTGACCTGCATCGGCGTGCCCAAGACCATCGACAACGACCTGGCAGTGACCGACACCTGCCCCGGTTTCGGCTCGGCGGCCAAGTACACCGCCGTCTCGGTGCGCGAAGCGGCGCTGGACGTGGCGGCGATGGCCGAGACCTCCACCCGCGTTTTCATCTACGAGGCCATGGGCCGCCACGCCGGCTGGCTGGCCGCGGCCGCCGGCTTGGCCGGCAACGGCGATGACGAGGCGCCGCACATCATCCTGCTGCCCGAACGCGCCTATGACGAGGCGGCGTTCCTGGCCAAGGTCAAGGCCGTGGTCGAGCGCGTCGGCTACTGCGTGGTGGTGGCGTCGGAAGGCATCGCCACCGCCGATGGCCGCTTCGTTGCCGACGCCGGCGGCGGCAAGGATTCATTCGGGCACGCGCAGCTGGGCGGCGTGGCCGCGCACCTGGCCGGCCGGGTCAAGGACCAGCTGGGCCTGAAGGTGCATTGGGCCCAGCCCGATTACCTGCAGCGCTCGGCCCGCCACCTGGCCAGCAGGACCGACTGGGAGCAGGCGCAGGCGGTCGGCAAGGCTGCGGTGCAGCTGGCGCTCAAGGGCCAGAACGGCGTGATGCCGGTGATCGTGCGCAGCGGCGACGCGCCCTACCGCTGGAAGATCGAAGCGGCGCCGCTGTCGAAGATTGCCAACCATGAAAAGAAGATGCCCGCCGGCTTCATCCGCCGCGACGGCTTCGGCATCACCGCCAAGGCGCGCGCCTACCTGTCGCCGCTGATCAAGGGCGAAGCGCCGCTTCCGTATGGCACCGATGGCCTGCCGAAGTACGTCACACTGAAGAACGTGGCGGTGAAGCAGAAGCTGCCGGCCTTCGAAGGCTGAGGTGCACCTGCGCCCTGTGCGGAGCACAGGGCGCATTGCGGAGACCACCGAAGCGCCCCACAATCGGGCTCCGGCCCGGGGCAAAGGGGCCGCCGCAAGCCAGATTCGACGCTGCCCGGCCACGTGGCCCGGGCCTGTGCTGCCATTTCACAAGGACTGTAACCATGAAGCACCCGATCCTGATCGCCGCGCTGCTGTGCGGTGCCGCCGCACCCGCCTTCGCTGCGACCTGCGAAAGCAACTTCCAGAAGAAGGGCAACCCCTTCGTCGGCACGACCTTCACTTCATCGGTCACCCATCCGGACCTGACCGTGGCCAGTGCCATCGGCCAGATGCGGGTGATCGCCAAGAACGCCAACATGGACGTCCTCAGCGAGGACGTGGAAGGCGGCTCGATGCTGATCGAAGAGCCGGAATCGTTGGCCCACAAGCCGATCCCGATGATCATCAGTGCCACCTCCGAAGGCGGCCAGGGTACCGTCGGCATGGTGGTGAAGGTCAACAAGGGCGCCATTGCCTCGGCCGATGGCGTGCGCGAAGAAATGTGCAAGCTGCTCAACCAGGTCAAGCCGGGCAAGGCTGGCGAACAGGCGGCCAAGGCCACTCCGCAGGCGTCGGTGGTAACGATCGCCGCCGACCGCTTTGGCTTCCAGCTGCGCAACCAGAACAAGGACAACCCGGCCGCGATCGAGCCGCGCTACAAGGGCAAGACCTACGCCATCACCGGTCGCATCACCACCGTGCTGCGCAGTGGCGGCACCTACAACACCAGCTTCGACCTGCCCAGCGATGGCAGCATCGACTTTGAGCGCGTGGCCATTTCCTGCTCGTTCGCAGCCAACCAGGCCGCGTATGCGCTGGCCCTGCGCCCGCGCGAGAAAGTGACGCTGACCGGCGTGGTCGACAGCTATGACCAGGTGGGACGCGTGTTGTGGCTGAAGGACTGCCGCGGCAACTGATTGCTGCAGGCATGGGGAAAATGCCCGGGTGCGCAGGCGCCCGGGCATTTTCCTTTCCACAGCGGTTCACGCCTGGCGCACGAGCATCGCAGGATGATGGACGCCCCGCCTGGAGATCATCATGGCCTTGCGCGTTGTTCGACTGGGAACGCCACGCCAACCCGGCGAGGGGCTGCGTATCGGTACCGTGCGGCGCCCGCCGCGCGGCGTGCCGCACAGCGAGTTCGCCCGGCAGGACTGGTACGACGTCTGGTTCCCGACCCTGTCACCCAGCGCGGCACTGGTGAAGCAGGCGCACGAGGCGAAAACGGCCGCCGACTGGAACGCGTTCTTCCGCCACTACAAGGCTGAGATGAAGTCCCCGGATGCGGCCCACGCGCTGGACCTGCTGGCTGCGATGTCGCAGCACAGCGACCTCAGCGTGGGGTGCTACTGCGAGGATGAGGCGCACTGCCACCGCAAGGCGCTTCGCGAGCTGCTGGTGGCGCGCGGGGCGACGCTGGCCGGAGAATGATGGCGCGCCGCAGTAGATCCACGCCATGCGTGGATGCGGCATCGGTGCCGACCAACGGTCGGCACCCACCTGTATCAATTACAGGCCTTGCCTTCCATCTGCAGCTGCGCGGCAAACATCGTCACCTGCGGAATCTGGCCGGCCGCGGCCTGCTTCTTCGCCTCTTCCAGATAGATGCGCGACTGGCCCTGGCCGTCCAGCTCGACCTTGTTGCTCGACGGCAGGCGCCACACCCGCACCACTGCCTGTTGGGCCGGGCACGCCGCGCTCGGCACGCGGATCACATCGTTGAGTTTCCAGCCCTTGTCCGCACTTGGCTGCGCCTTGGTGTAATCGACGAAGCGCGCGCGTGGCTGGCACTGTTCGCTGGTACGCACGGCGGAGAAGCGGTAGGGCGCGGCGGCGTCGCCGGTGAACACACCTTCCAGCCGCGCGCAGGCCTCGGGGATCTGGCGCAATGTATGCACCGCACCCACCGCCTGGGGCACGCCCACGGCACGCTGCAGTTCCGGGGTTTCCGCGGCGAATGCCGGCACGGACGGGACCAGGGCGGCAAGCATCAACAGGGACAGGCGCATGTGGGATCTCCTACGGGACTGTGCGCAGGCTTGCAGAGACTGGCTTAACGGGGCGCAAAGGCCTGATGGCTCTCGAATCGTGCCCATGGCCCGGCGGCAGGGCCCGCGCGCATGGCGATGCGTTCCGTCTTGAGGGCGCCCACAGGATCACGAGGTGCGGCTCGTAGAGGCCAGTCGAGCATGGCTCGACTCTACAAGTGGCGGCACGCATACTGCGGGCACCAGGGAATGCTGAACACCGCCATACGTCGGACGACCGCCAAGGTCGGTACGGGTTGGTTCCAGGCTGCAGCCCGTCGTCCCCCTCGTGGTGCCGTTCATCGCCACTGGATGCCTACATCCATTCTGCGGAGGGGTCTAATGCTGGAACGTCACGGGCTTTCATTGGCGCTGGGCTGCGCCATTCTCGCGATCCTGTTCGGAATCGTCTCGGCGCGCTGGATCCTGCGCCAACCCACCGGCAATGAGCGCATGGTCGCGATCGCCACCGCGATCCAGGAAGGTGCGCGTGCCTACCTCAACCGCCAGTACCTGACCATCGGCATCGCCGGCGTGGTGCTGTTCGTGCTGGTCGGGGTGTTCCTCAGCTGGTATACCGCGATTGGATTCGCGGTCGGCGCGGTGCTGTCCGGCGCCGCCGGCTACATCGGCATGAACGTGTCGGTGCGCGCCAACGTGCGCACCGCGGAGGCTGCGCGCCATGGCATCAGTGCGGCGATGGACGTCGCCTTCCGCGGCGGTGCGATCACCGGCATGCTGGTGGTCGGCCTGGGCCTGCTGGGTGTGGCCGGCTATTACGCACTGCTGCTGCGGATGGGCCTGCCGATGGAACAGGCGCTGCACGCGCTGGTCGGTCTGGCGTTCGGTTCGTCGCTGATCTCGATCTTCGCGCGTCTGGGCGGCGGCATCTTCACCAAGGGCGCCGACGTCGGCGCCGATCTGGTCGGCAAGGTGGAAGCCGGCATTCCCGAGGATGACCCGCGCAACCCGGCGGTGATCGCCGACAACGTCGGTGACAACGTCGGCGACTGCGCCGGCATGGCCGCCGACCTGTTCGAGACCTATGCGGTCACCGTCATCGCAACGATGCTGCTGGGCAGCCTGATGCTGGCCGAGGCGGGCGCCAATGCCGTGCTGTATCCGCTGGTGCTGGGCGGTGTGTCGATCATCGCCTCGATCATCGGTGCGCTGTTCGTCAAGGTGAAGCCTGGCGGCTCGATCATGGGCGCGCTGTACAAGGGCGTGATCGTCTCCGGCGTGCTGGCCGCGATCGCGTTCTACCCGATCACCACCGGGCTGATGAGTGACAACGTACATGGACCGATGCCACTGTACGGCTGCGCGTTGATCGGCCTGGTCCTGACCGGGCTGATCGTGTGGATCACCGAGTACTACACCGGCACTCAGTACACGCCGGTGCAACACGTGGCGCAGGCCTCGACCACCGGGCACGGCACCAACATCATCGCCGGCCTCGGCATCTCGATGAAGTCCACTGCACTGCCGGTGGTGGCGGTGTGTGCTGCGATCTGGGGTGCGTTCGCGCTGGGTGGCCTGTATGGCATCGCCATCGCCGCCACCGCGATGCTGTCGATGGCTGGCATGATCGTCGCGCTCGATGCCTACGGACCGATCACCGACAACGCCGGCGGCATCGCCGAAATGGCCGAGCTGCCCTCGGAGATCCGCGACATCACCGATCCGCTGGATGCGGTGGGCAATACCACCAAGGCAGTGACCAAGGGCTATGCGATCGGCTCGGCTGCACTGGCCGCACTGGTGCTGTTCGCCGACTACACCCACAACCTGCAGGCCGCCAACCCCGGCCAGGAATTCCGCTTCGACCTCAGCGACCACACGGTGATCATCGGCCTGCTGATCGGGGGCCTGATTCCCTACCTGTTCGGTGCGATGGCGATGGAAGCGGTCGGTCGTGCGGCGGGGGCAGTGGTGGAAGAGGTGCGGCGCCAGTTCCGCGAGATCCCCGGCATCATGCAGGGCACCGGCAAGCCGCAGTACGACAAGGCGGTGGACATGCTGACCCGCTCGGCGATCCGCGAAATGATCGTGCCCTCGCTGCTGCCGGTGGTGGTGCCGGTGGTGGTCGGCCTGCTGCTGGGGCCGCGCGCACTCGGCGGTCTACTCATCGGCACGATCGTAACCGGCCTGTTCGTGGCCATCTCGATGACCACCGGCGGCGGCGCCTGGGACAACGCCAAGAAGTACATCGAGGACGGCCACTTCGGCGGCAAGGGCAGCGAGGCACACAAGGCGGCCGTGACCGGCGACACCGTCGGTGACCCGTACAAGGACACCGCTGGCCCGGCGATCAATCCGCTGATCAAGATCATCAACATCGTGGCGCTGCTGCTGGTACCTCTGTTGTAGATCCACGCCATGCATGAACCCGTAGCGTCGAGCAGGCTCGACGCTACGGCCGCGACCGCCTCATCCATCGGATGACAAGCAGCACCACGACGATCATCCAGCAGGCATGGATCGGCCGGTCCCAGCCATCGAAGAGGCTGAGCGGGCTGCCGATGAAAGCGAGCGAAGCCAGCCACGCACACAGTGCGCCGGGCAGCCACGCGCCACGCCAGATGCAGAAGGCGGCGAACACCAGCAAGGGCCAGGCGAAGATGATCGCCGGCGTGAACGGTGCCAGCGAAAGCACGGCCACGCATGCAGCCAGCAACACGCTGCACCAGGCCAGCACCCGTAACGTCCGTGTCGTCATGCCAATCTCCGCGCGTCCATTGACGGTCGTGCGCGAGCATAACGCCTGCGCGCTGCCTTGAATTCCGGCTCGGGTCAGAGCCCTGTCCTGCGGAAAGGGATCCGACCCCGATGGCGGTCAGCGCCCGCGCAGGAAGAATGACACCGGCACCATCACCTGCACCGGGCCGCCAGGCACCTCGGCCGGCGGCGCGGGGACCGGGCTGGCCCGCTGCACGGTGTCCAGCGTCTCCTGGTCGAGCAACGCGAAGCCGCTGCTGCGGCCCAGCACCACCGCCGAAACCACACCGTCGCGGGCCACGGCAAAGCGCACGTAGACCACGCCCTGCTGGCGCAGCCGCTCGGCCTGGCGTGGATAGCGCCGGTGCTTCTGCAGATGCCCGAGCAGGCGCCCCTCCCAGGTGGCCTCGGCGCGACTGCGCTCGCCGGCGGTGGTCTGCGGTGCGGTGTAGCGTGCGGCCGCGTCGGCCGCCACCTGCGGCGGTGCGCTGGTCTGCGCGACATTGGCCTCGGCGGTGTCCGGCGAGGGCGTCGGCTCCGGCGTACGCGGCGGTGGCAGGTCACCCTGCGGCTGCACCGGTGCCTTGGGTTGCTCACGCAGGGCCGGTTTCGGCGCCTGTCGCTGCTGTTGCTGTTGCAGCGGCCCAGTGGCAACCTCGCGCGGCGGCACCGGAGGCGCCTGTGCCATCGGCGCCAGCTCCAGCATCAATGCAGCGGGCGGCGCTGCGGCGGCCACCGCCGGTGCGCGCGCCGCCCACCAGCAGGCCACGCTGACCAGCAACGCATGCACCAGCAGCACGATCGCCAGGCTGGTCGCCCAGCGCCGCAGTCCACTCATCGCGCACCCTGCTCAACGCCGACCAACACCACCTTCAGGTAGCCGTCCGCACGCAGCGCATCCAGCGTGGCCATGAGTTCGCCGTAGGGCACGCGGGTATCGGCACGCAGGAAGATGCGCTGCGCGGTGTCGCCGTGGGTGGCCGCCTGCAATGCAGCGGCCAGCCCGTCACGCGCCACCGCCTGCTCGCCCACGCGCAGCGACAGATCGGCCTGCACGGTCACATACACCGGCGCCTGTTCGGGCGGCGTGGCACTGGCGCTGCTGGCCGGCAGCTGCACCGGCACTGATACGGTGGCCAGCGGTGCGGCTACCATGAAGATGATCAGCAGCACCAGCATCACATCGATGAAGGGCGTGACGTTGATCTCGTGTGCTTCTTCCGGTGCGTCGTCGCGGTCGGACCCGGTCCTGATCGCCATCGTCGCGCCTCAGTGCACCGCGCGCAGCGGTGCCGCTGCGGCACGCGGCGCGGCACGATCAAGATCGCGCGAAACCAGCTGCTGCACGGCCGCCGACAGATCGCCGAGCAGGCCCCGCAGGCCGGCCAACACGCGGCTGAAATGGTTGTAGACCAGTACCGCGGGAATCGCCGCGACCAGGCCGAGTGCGGTCGCCAGCAAGGCCTCGGCGATGCCGGGCGCAACCACCGCCAGGTGGGTGGTGTTGCTGTGCGCGATGCCGATGAAACTGTTCATGATGCCCCACACCGTGCCGAACAGGCCGACGAAGGGCGCCACCGCGCCGATGCTGGCGAGCACACCGATGCCGCGCCGCTGCACGCGCGCGGTCTCCAGTTCGATGCGGTCCAGGCGCGAGGCGATGCGTTCCTTGATGCCGTCGCGACTATCCAGATCCTGCGACAGGCGCAGTTCGGTGCGGGCGGCGTCCAGCATGGCGAGTGCGGTGCCCTGCTGCAGACTTGCCTCTCCGCTCTGCGGCGGCAGCTGTGCGGACTGCAGCAACAGCGCGCGCGCCGCGCGCAGCTGCCGGGCCTGGCGGGCCAGCTCCCAGCCCTTGGCCAACAGCACGGTCCAGGTGGACAGCGACGCCAGTGCCAGCGCGATCATCACGGCCTTCACCACCACGTCGGCGGCCAGGTACATGCCCCACGGGGTCAATGCGGGGGCGGCCACGGGGGCCAGGTCAGCAGGCAGCATCATCTCGGCTTCCATCAGCATCAGGGGTCGCTGCGCGACTACGGGCCGCGCGCGGATCATTGGCGTCGTCCACTTCCACGACCGGATGGGGCTCCAGCCGGGGGGCCGGTCGGCTCAGCACGTAGCCGGCGCTGACCGCGAAGAACAGGCCCACGCCCAACAGCAGGCGCCAGGACGGATGCGCGCCCCAGCAGAACAGGGCAAAGCCCAGCGCCATGCCGGCACTGGCAAACGCCTTGCCCTTGCGCGATACCGCGCCCTGCTCGCGCCACAACCGCAGCGATGGG
Source organism: Stenotrophomonas sp. Sm10 (assembly GCF_030985515.1). NCBI lineage: Bacteria > Pseudomonadati > Pseudomonadota > Gammaproteobacteria > Lysobacterales > Lysobacteraceae > Stenotrophomonas > Stenotrophomonas sp. Sm10. The sequence continues at coordinate 15,968 of NZ_JAPTFO010000019.1, read as the reverse complement.
CCGTAGCGCGGATGCGCCAACAGGCGCTGCTCGAACTTCGGCGAGCTGCGCGCGAAGCAGCCCACGGCCAGGATCAGGAAGATGGTGGTCGGCATCACCGGCAGCAACGCGCCGATCACCCCGAGCCCGACCATCAGCCAGCCCAGCGCGAACCAGAGCCAGCGCATCAGCGCTGCACCTGTGGGCGCGCGCCGCGCATCAGGCGAATTCCACTTCGACGTGGCCGTGCACGCTGCGGAACGCGGCGTCGGCGGCATCGATCACCTGCTGCTCCTGCTCGACACTCAGCGGTACCGCGTCCAGCGCAGCGGTGAACTCACGCCAGTGGCGCGCCGCGCCATCCGGATGCGCGGCCAGGTGGCGGGCGCCAAAATCACGGTCCAGGCCGAGCCTGGCGGCCATCTTGTACAGAATGGTGCCGCCCAGGTTGGAGCCTTCAGCCACGTACAGCCACCCCAACGCGGCGGGCAGTTCCAGATCGGACGGCAACGCCGCGATGTCAGCCCCCGGCAGGGTCTGCTCCAGGTCCTGCAGGTCGCGCGCGACCTGGGTCAGGCGGCGGCGCTCGCCCAGGTCCGGCAGCAGTGCGTCCAGCGCAGGGTTGGCATACAGCGCATCGATGCTGCGGTGGAAGCGATACTGCACGCGCAGGAAACGGGCGAAATTGCTGCGGTCGGCGAAGATGTCGCCGGCCATGATGCGCTTGTCCAGGGCACCGTGGCTGTCGCGGGTGGCGGCCTTGAGCCGCAGGCTGCGGCTGTCTTCAGGGGCGATGTGTGCGTTCATGGGGATGCCAAGGGGGTCGTCCTGCTGTAGACGTTTGCCACGGGGCTTTCCCCAAGGCCATGTGCGCCGATAATGGCGCATCCCTTCTTACCGCAGGAACCGACGATGATCACCACCGAACCGCGCATGACCAACCTGTTCCTGCAGCTGGGCCTGGACGCCAGCGCCGAGGGCATCGCCCGCTTCATCCGCGAGCACCAGCTGGCCACCGATGTGGAAGTGGTCGAGGCGCCGTACTGGAACGATGCGCAGCGCCAGTTCCTGTCCGAGTCGCTGCAGGCCGATGCGGTATGGACCACCGTGGTGGACGAGCTGAACGAGTCGCTGCACGAAGATGCGGTGAAGGCCGCGACCGGGCTGTAAGTAGACGCCGGGCGCGGCGGGGCGCTGGCGATTGCACGGCGGAAGCGGTGCGGACCAAGGTCCGCACCCACCGAGGGCGGTCCGACCCCACCGCTCATACGCTGGCGATCAGTACTTCCAGGTCAGCGCCAGCCGCGCAGTGCGGCCCGGGGCCGGCATCACGCCCAACGCCAGCGGATCCAGGTAGTAGCGGTCGGTCAGGTTGTCCACGCCCGCTTCCACCGACAGCTGGTCGTTGAAGCTCCAGCTGGCGAACAGGTCCACCAGCGTGGTTGGCCGGTACAGCTGCTGGATCGCCGACAGCCCTACGTTCCAGTCCTTGTCCAGCGTGCTGATCGGGCCGGCGTTGTGGACCACGCGGGTGCCGAAGGTCAGGCGCTCCTCGAACAGGCGCGAGCCCAGGGTCAGGTTGACCATGTAGCGCGGCGGGTTCTGGGTATTGGTGTACGAGCCCTCGAAGCCGCCGTCCACGCAGTCGGGCGTGTTGGCCAGCTCGCCGTTCCTGCGTTGCGCCCCGTAGGCACGGCGCTCGGCGGCGATGTCCGGCGCGCAGGTCTTGGCCTTGAAGTAGTAGTGCGCGGACAGATCGGCAAATACCTTGCCGCTGTCATAGCTGGACTGGAACTCCATGCCCGAGACCTTGAACTGGTCGACGTTTCGGATCAGGCCCGCCGACAGCGTGCGGTAGTCACGGGTGATCAGGTCGTCGATGCGGGTATCGAAGTACGCCAGCTTCAGCGCCAGGCGGTCGCCGGCGGCGAACAGGTCGTAGCGGAGGGTGCTGGCGCCGATTTCCCAGCTGCGCGCGCGCTCCGGCTTCAACTCGCCCAATGGCTTGGCGGCGGTGAACAGGCCCAGCGTGGTCTCGAACAGGCTCGGCAGCTTGGTGCCTTCGGCGTACTTCACGTAGACCATGGTGTCTTCGCTGAAGCGGTAGGCCACGCTGGCGGTCGGCGAGAACGCGGTGTCACGGCGGCGGATCGGCTGCGACCAGGTCCAGCTGACCGGCACTTCCAGGTCCTGCGCCTTGCCGGCGTCGTAGAAGTTCCAGCCACCGATGTCGGCCACCGTGCCCTTCTTGTACGGTGAGGCCAGCAGCGATTCCTGGGTGAAGTTGCCGTTGGCATCCGGATACCAGTTCAGCAGCGCGATGCGCTTGGCCCGCCACGACGGCAGCGCCGGGTTGCCATTGAGCAGTTCGGTGTAGCGGTACTGGCCCTGCACCTCATAGGCATCGGGCGTGGCCAGGCGGTTGCGGTCGTGCACGTCCACGCGGTTCCAGCGGCCGCCGGCCAGCAGTTCCCAGTGCTCATCGGGCTGCCACTTCAGCGAGGCCACGGCACTGTATTCCTTGCGCTCGGCATTGCGCAGGAAACGGTTGTTGACCAGGTCATCGTGCATGACCGGGCCCGAGCTGCCCGGTGCGATGTCTTCGTCACTGTAGGACAGGCCGTAGTCGAGGGTGAACGCACCGGCGCGGGTATCGAACATCGAGGTGTTGCTGGCATCCAGTCCGAAGCGCTTCTGCCGCAGCGGATTGCGGTAGGCATCCTTGTAGCCGGGGTCGCCGCTGAAGCTGGGCGCGTCGTACCACTCGGTGCGGCGATCGAAGTACCAGGGGGTGATGCCGGTCAGGCTGTTGTACATCACGCTGTCGGTGTCGGTGTATGCGGCATTGACGCGTAGATCGATCAGCTCGCTGTCCGGATTGAAGCGGTAGCGCAGGCTGTAGCTGTCCATGTCGACATGGCCCGGATCCCACTGCGGAATGCGGTCACGATCCACACGGATGATCTGCGACGCCATGATCTCGCCGGCGGTGCCTTCGTAGCGGCGGTAGCCCGCTTCCAGCGTCTGCGCATCGTCGATGCGCCAGGTGCCCTTGAGCAGCGCCGACTTCGAGCGCGCCGAGGTGTTGAACACTTCGGTACGCGCCGGATTCAGCGGCGCCAGCGTGCGACGGGTCTGCGGGAAATCATCGTAGCCGTGCTTGCCCGAGAAATAGTTGCCGTTGTCGCGGTACGCATAGGCGGCCACCAGATCGAAGCGGTCCCAGTGACCGGCTGCAGCGACGTTGAAGAACTGGCTGCCGGTGGCGCTGCGGTCGGAACGCGGCGCGGCGCTGTAGGACGGCAGGTTGTTGGTGCTGGCGTTGGCCAGGCCGCCACGCACGCGTACGCCGAAGTCACGGCCTTCGCGCAGCACGTCACCGATCTTCAGCGTCTCCATCTCGACCACGCCACCGATGCCACCGGAGGCGTTGGCCTGCAGGCTCGGGCCCTTGGTGATGGTCAGGCTGGAGATCAGGTCCGGGTCGAGGTAGGTGCGCTGTGACTGGCCGGCATAGCCGCGGTAGGTATCCATGCTGGACTGGCCACCGTCGATGATCACCGGCACGCGGCCCTGGCCCTGGATACCACGGATGTTGACGTCGAACCCATTGCCCACGCGCGGGTCACCGGCGGTGACACCGGCCACGCCCTTGACGATGTCGCCGTTGGAAGTGCCGCGGAAGCGTTCCAGGTGCGTGCGGCTGAGCGTGGTGGTGGAGCCCACACTGCGATAGCTGTCGAGCAGGCGCGCCTCGTCGCTGGTCGCGCCACTGTCGACGCGGTCGCCGGCCACGCTGAGCGTGTCGGTGACGATCACACCGCTGCCGGCCTGCACCGGCGTCGCCGCTTCCAGAGTGACTGCATCTGCGCTGACGCGGCGCACCGCCAGGCCACTGCCCTGCAACAGCTGCTGCAGCGCCTCGCTGGCCGGCAGGCTGCCATTGACCGCACGCGAGGTTACGCCCTGGGCCAGGGTGGCCGGATACACGACCTGCACGCCGGACTGGCGCATATAGCTGCGCAGCGCTTCATCCAGCGGCTGCGCTGGAATGTCGAAGCGCTGCACGGCAGCGTGGTTGCCGGTGGCGCTCTGTGCCAGCACGGACGGTGCGGCGCTGGCCAGGCCGGCGGCCAGCAGGGCGATGCACAGGCGGGACGGGCGCAGCGCGTGGCCCGGGCGGTGGGAGTAGAACATGGGGAACCTGTCAGGTAATCGGTGCCGCGAACGCGGCGTCATCCGCAACACGGGCGGACACGGCGACGTACGTGGCGGCGGCGGGTACGTTCGCGGGGTAAGACGGTTGGGCGCGCGGCAACCCCAAGGGGATTTGCAGTCGAAGCAGGTGCCGACGGTTGCGCGGCAGGTTGCAGTGGTAGGTGCCGACGGTTGCGTGGCTGGTTGTAGTGGTGGGGGGGCGCCCCGGGGGGGGGGCGCGGGGGGTGGGGGGGGGGGCACCGGGGCATTGGCGTGGATCTACCGATGGACGATGGCGACGCCGAGCGGCAGCCGGGTCACCTGCAATCCAGCCGTCGCGGCCAGCGCATCCAGCGCCTGTTCCGGGCGGTCGATGCGCAACGCCGCGCTTACCGCCGGCAGCTGCGATAGATCGCCGCGCACGAAGGTCGGGCCGGCGCGATAACGCCCCACCCATTGCACGGCGTCGGCGACGCTGGCCTGCTCCAGCAGCAGCTCGCCCTGCCGCCACGCGCCGACGCTGTCGGCAGCCACATCCCGCAGGCGCGTCACGCCGCTGTGCTCGCCATAGACCGCACGCTGGCCCACCTGCAGATAGGTCCAGCCACCGTCGGCCGGGCTGGCCACGCGCACCCTGCCCTGCCCGACCCGGGTTTCAACCTGGTCATCGCCGCGCGCGACGGTGAACGCGGTCGAGATGTCCTCGATCACGCCGTTGCCCGCACGCACGCTGAAACGTCGCTGCGCATCCGGGCTGACCTCGAACCAGGCACGCCCACGCAGCAGCTCGATCTCGCGTGCATGTGCATTGAAGCGCACGGCAATCGCACTGTCCGCATCCAGCACTGCGCGGCTGCCATCGGGCAATTGCACGTTCTGCACTACGTGCGTGCTGCGATGGTCGGCCTGCAGCCGCAACCAGGCCTCCGGCCATGCCACCAGCATCGCCAGCGCGGCTGCAGCGGCCATTGCCCAGCGCATTCGATGCGGCCGCGGGCGTTCGGCGGGCCGGACCTGCGGGCGTGGCCCGACACTGCGCCACAGCGCGCGCTCGTGTTCGAAGGCGCGTCGGTGCCCCGGTTGTGCCAGCCAGCGCTCGAACTCGTGCATGCGCCCTTCGCCGATGTCACCCGAGGCCAGCCACGCGATCCAGCCCCGGGCCTGTTCGGCCAGGGCATCGTCATTGGCGGCGGGCAGCGTGTTCGGCGGGCTCATCGGCTGGCGGACAGGCGCATTCAAGCGCGGGCGGAGGAACTAGACCGCATCCACGGTCCAGTGATCAAGACGTTTCAGCGAGGGCCAGCCCCAAGCCGGGGCCATCATCGGCCGCTGCGTGCCCAGGCCAGGCGCTGCAGGGCGGTGCGCACATGGTTTTCGACGGTCGTCACCGACACCCCGAGACGGCGGGCGATCCCGGCCTGGGTCAGGCCCTGCAGGCGGTTGAGCCGGAAGATGGTGCGGGTCGGCTCCGGCAGGTGCCCCGCCGCATCGAGCACCCGCTGCAGTTCGTCCTGTGCCATGGCCTGTTCCTCGGTCGAGATGACCTCGTCCGGCCCCCACAGGTAGTGGTCGGCCAGCAGGCGGTTGCGCCGGGTCGATTCGCGGCCGTGGTCGGTGGCCAGGTTGGCGGCCAGCCGGTACAGATAGGCCCGCGGGTTGTCGATGGCCTGGCTGTCGTCGACCCCACGGGCCTTGAACCATACGGCCTGGATCACGTCCTCGGCACCATTGTCTCCGCCGAGGATGCGCTGCACCCGGCGCAGCAGTGCCGGCCGCTCACGGATCAGCAGTTCGGTAAGGGAGGCGGCATTGGAGGACATGCGCAGAACGGGACGACAGACGGAAGGCGCCGCGCATGCTACTCCGTTAATGAGAATCCGTCACGTTCGCATCAGTGGATGCAGCCGGTCAGCCCGTCATAGGTGCTCTCCGACGTGCCGGGCAACGGATCATGCAGCGGATTACGGGCCGCCAGCGCTGCATGGAAGGCCTCCACCGGGGTGCCAGGCACCAGCGGCAACGGGCACAACCAGGTCGGTTGCCGGGCTACGATCGCACCGTCGTTCCGCGAGACGGCCAGGTCACTGGCGGCAAATGCCCACAGGCACTCATGCACCGTGCCGCGCACCGCGTCCACCGAACAGCGCAGGCGCAGCGCCCGGATGTCGCTGTACTCACCCTCGCAGAAGGTGTCGCCGCAGATCGCGTCGAACCCGTGCTGCAGACGCCCTTCCAGGGCAAAGAAGCGGTCCCAGTTGGCTTCCTGGTGCGGATAGTCGATCAGGTCCACGTAGGGAAAGGCCTGGGCGGCGGGCGCGATCAGCAGCGCGCAGAACAGGCCGAGTGACAGGGCGGATGGTTTCATGCGGGAACTCCTCGGGTAGGTACATCCAGCCTGCGCGCCCACGCCACCCGGACCCATCGGTCAACCCCGGCCCGCCGGGTCGGCGCCTTCCTCGCCCTGCCGTCAGCCCCCTCCCCCTGCACAGCGCCCGGCAAAGGCATAAAATGGGGGGCTATCCGTCTATATCCCCCACCTGGAGCACGACCATGGGTCTGGAACTCGTCTCGCCCGGCAAGAACCCGCCGGAAGAAATCAACGTCATCATCGAGATCCCGAAGGACTCGGAGCCGGTGAAGTACGAAGTGGACAAGGAAACCGGCGCGATCTTCGTCGACCGCATCCTGTCCACCCCGATGCGCTACCCCTGCAACTACGGCTACGTGCCGAGCACCCTGTGCGGCGACGGCGATCCGGCCGACGTGCTGGTGGTGCTGCCGCTGCCGCTGGTGCCGGGTTCGGTCGTGCGCTGCCGTCCGGTCGGCGTGCTGAAGATGAGCGATGAGGCGGGCAGCGACGAGAAGATCCTGGCCGTGCCGGTGTCGAAGATCTTCAGTGGCTACGCCCACGTGGAAGACATCGCCCAGGTGTCCAGCCACTGGCTGGAGCGCATCGGCCACTTCTTCGAGCACTACAAGGACCTGGAGAAGGGCAAGTGGGTCAAGCTCGACGGTTGGGGCGGCGCCGCTGAGGCCAAGCAGATCCTGATCGAGGCGCACCAGCGCCATCTCGACAGCAAGGCCTGAGCCTGAACCGCATCGCTCCGGCGGCACCCCGCCGGAGCGATGCGGGTCACGTTTCATGACGACGGCACATCACTCCTGCCGCCGTATTAGGTAAATTGCGTCACTTCACACGTCGTCGACATCCATCGTCGAGACAGCCAGGGGAATGTGTCGTGCGTATTCTGCTTGTTGGGGATGCAGCCAGCCTGCCGGCTGAGCTGACCGAATTCATTGCCGATCTTGGGGAAGACTGGCAGCCGCTGACCGCCACCGATGGCCACACCGCGATGACCGCGGTGGCCACGCAGGGCGTGGATGCGGTGATCGTCTGCCCGCAGCTGCCGGATCTCAATGCCACCACGCTGCTGGGCCAGATCCGGACCTTGCGCCCGGAAACCATCCGCATTGCGCTGGTGGACGCCCAGCACGGCAACCGGCCGCCGCCGGCACGCCTGATCGGCGTGGCCCACCGCTTCCTGCCGTTGCCGCTGGCACCGGAAGTGTTGCTGGAAGCGCTGACCAGCCTGGAAGAGCTGCGTGAAGTGCTGGACAGCCCGCGCCTGCGCGACGCCATCGGCCGTATCGAGAAGCTGCCCTCGCCGCCGCACCTGTACCTGAGCCTGACCCAGGCACTGGAACATGACGACGACGCCGACAGCGCCGACGTCGCCAAGCTGGTGGCCGCTGATCCGGCGATCGCGGCCAAGGTGCTGCAGCTGTCGAACTCGGCGTTCTTCAGCCAGGGCCGCACCATCGCCGACCTGCGCACCGCCGTGACCCGCCTCGGCCTGTCGACGCTGCGCGATCTGGTACTGGCCAGCGAGGTGTTCTCGGCACCGACACTGTCCACGGCCGAGCGCAATTCACTACAGCAGCGCGCCCTGCTCGCCTCGCGGCTGGCGGCACGCCTGCTGCCCGAATCCAGCGCCGAACTGGGCGCGACCGCCGCGCTGCTGGCCGACATCGGCCTGCTGCTGCCCGGCGTGCGCAACGAGCGCAGCGAACCATCGCTGACCGGTGACACCCGCCCGGGCCACGCCGAAGCCGGTGCCTATCTGCTCGGCCTGTGGGGCCTGCCGATGCCGATCATCGAAGCGGTCGCGTTCCATCTGCAGCCGCAGCGTGCCAATACACGCAGCTTCTGGGTGACCGGCGCAGTGCACGTGGCACTGGCACTGGTCAATGGTGATCCGGTGGACGAGGACTACCTGCAGCGCGCAGGTGTTCTCAACAGGCTGCCGCAGTGGCGGGAGCATGCCAATGCGTTGATGGGACTGGTACCCAGCGAGGCTTGAGGCACCGCCCAGGGCGAGTTCGCAGGGAATGAAAGGCAGGCCGGGTGGCCTGCCTTTTCCGTTGTGCCTGAAGAACCATCCACGCATGGCGTGGATCTCCTCAGTCGGTGCAGCACACAAACAAGAAGGGCGGACCTTGCGGCCCGCCCTCCTCTTTCTGCTGTGACGCTTCGATGGATCAGAAGCGCTGGGTGTACTTCATGTAGTAGAAACGACCGATGTCGAAGCCACCGTAGTACGAGAAGCTCGAGTTCGGCTGGCTGTACATGACCGGGCCCTCGTGGTTGAACACGTTGTTGGCGCCCAGCGAGACCGTGGCTTCCCACGGCAGGTTGTAACGCACCTGCACGTCGTGGAAGGTGTTCGAACCCACCTTGCGGGTCGGCTGCGCCAGGGTGTAGGCCGAGCTGAAGTCAGGCAGGTTGCACTCGGTATCGTAGGAGCACGGCTCCTTCATGCTCGAGTAGTAACGCACGCCCCAGTTCACGCCCAGGTTGCCGTAGGTCCAGTCGACGTTGAGGTTCGAGCGGACGCGGAAGTTCGCGCCCCAGTCTCCGGTCGCCCAGCTGGTGTGCTGCTCGACCGGGGTCTCGGCTTCGTTGTCGCGCTTGTACTCCAGGTAATCGACGTAGGTGGTCTTCCAGTCGATGACGAACTTGCCGAAGGAGAACTCCGGCAGGCGGTACTTGATGCCCAGATCGTAACCCGCGGTTTCCTGGTAACCACCGTTGATCAGGGTACGGGTAACGTCGACCACCTGGTTGGCGGTACGGCCTTCGGTGCCGCGGTCGAAACGCTCACACGCCGACGCCACGCCCAGCACATAGCACTGGTTGAGGATCGAGGTTACCGACTCGGCGGCGATCACGTTGTCGATGCGGATCTTCCACCAGTCGAGGCTGACGTCCAGGCCCTGCACGAAGTTCGGGCTGTACACCAGGCCGGCGGTCCAGGTCTTGGAGGTTTCCGGCTTCAGTTCCGGGTTGGAACCCGACTCGAAGGCGCTGTAGGACTGGGTGCCCGGGCCGGTCGACTGTGCACCGCCGGAAGTGATCTGGCGGAAGTTGGCCGGAACGCCACGCGCCTGGCAGGCTGCCGCCACCGAGGGGTTGCGTGCGGCCGAGCCGAAGCTGCTGTCACACGGATCGGTGTAGGCGTCAAAGGTCTGCGAGGTACCGCCGTACATGTCGGCGATGCTCGGGGCGCGGAAGCCGGTCGAGTAGGTTGCACGCACCAACAGGTCGTCGATCGGCTTCCACTTCAGACCGAACTTGCTGTTGATGGTATCGCCGAAGGTGTTGTAGTCCGAGTAGCGGCCGGCCATGTCGAGCGACAGCTCCTTGGCGAACGGCATGTCGGCCAGCACCGGCACATTCAGTTCAACGTAGAACTCGTCGAGCTTGTAGCTGCCCTTGGTCGGCTTGCCGGCCAGGTCGGTACTCAGGCCAGACTGCAGCAGCGCATCCGGGTTGTACTCGCCGCTTTCTTCGCGGTGCTCGTAGCCCGCCGCGATGGCCAGCTCACCGGCCGGCAGCGAGAACAGCGAACCTCCGATGTTGGCGCTGTACGCCTTGGTGGTGTTGGTATAGGTATCGTGGCTCGGCAGGTACAGGTAAGCCTGCAGGGCCGGATCGGCCAGCGAGCCGTTGCCGGTCGAGCCGTACGGTGCCAGCGGGTTCCACGGGGTGCAGCCAGCGATGACATGGCCCGGGGTGCCGCAACGGGCAACGTCGCCGTCCATGAAGGACGGACCGACCGCATTCTGCACGTTCGGGATGAACAGGTTGCCGGTGCCGGTCTTCACACCCTTGTTCTGGTTGTAGACGTAGCCCACGTCCCAATCCCAGAACTTGTCGCCGAACTCGAACGAACCTTCCAGGCCGGCCGAGAAGCGGAAGGTCTCCTGCTCGGACTCGGTCTGGCGCGGCACTTCGGATGTGCGACGGATGAAATTCGCATCCGTGCCCAGCGGGTTGTAGATGCTGTTGGCCGACAGCGGGGTTTCATAGACCTCGGACTGGTACGGGTAGCCGGCAATCTGCTGGGTGGCCGTACGCTTGGTGTACAGCACGTTCGCGGTGCCGCGGATGTTGTCGGTGAAGTCGTAGTTGCCGTTGGCGAACACCGAACGACGGGTCAGCTTGTTCTGCAGCCACATTTCCTGGCTGGCATTGGTGTAGTCCGCCGTGCCGAACTCGCGGAAATCGGCCATGGTGTTGCCCGAGCCATTGTTGGCGCGGGTGTACCAGTTGTCATTGCTGTCGATCAGCACGCCGTGGTTGGATGCCGGCGACCAGCCGTTGGCGTCTGCGTCGGTCGGGTTCGGGTGGAACTGGCCGTTCGGGTAGCGGCTGAAGGCACGATCCTTCGCCCAGACCGGATCTTCCTTGCTGTACTCGGCGCCGAAGGTGATCGAACCACGCTCACCGGTCTGGCCGTAGACGAAGTTGTAGACCTGCTTTTCGCCGTCGCCCTTGCTGTACTGGCCGCCGTAGACGCTGGCTTCCAGACCGTCGAAGTTCTTGCGGGTGATGATGTTGATCACGCCGGCGATGGCGTCGGAGCCGTAGATGGCCGATGCGCCGTCGGTGAGCACTTCAATGCGCTCGACCACCGAGGTCGGGATCGAGGCCAGGTCGGTGTAGCCACCGGTGCTGACGCCCATGCGCTTGCCGTCCAGCAGCACCAGGGTGCGCTCCGGGCCCAGGCCGCGCAGATCAACGTACTGGCCGCCGACTTCTTCGCCCGAGCTCAGGGCATCGGCGCGGCTGATCGCCGGCGAACCGGTTGCCGACAGGTTCTGCACGATGTCGCCGACGCTGGTGAAGCCCTGCTTTTCAATGTCGGCGCGCTGCAGCGCGATCACCGGCTGCGCGGTTTCCATGCTCGCCTGGCGGATGCGCGAACCGGTAACCGAAATGCGGTCCAGGTCGGTCGTGCCGCCGGCAGCTGCGTCCTGCGCCGAAGCGAAGGACGGTGCCAAGGCAAGCGCAATGCCGGCCGGCAACAAGCCGAGCCGCACTGCAGGAATACGAACGTTCATCAATCTCTCCAAGGTACGTGTTAGTAGCGTGTTAAAACGCCCCAGCACGTTACGATTGCGTTGCGACGCTGCATTTGCGCGACCCAACCGGAGAGTTTGCAGAATGTGGCGGCAGCAGCCCGCCGTTCTCACGGAAGCGCGAAGCCGACTGCCCGTAACGGGCGCGGAAGGCCCTGGCGAAGCTGCAGCAGTTGTCGAAACCGCTGGCGGCAGCAACTTCGCCCACCATCATGTCGGTATCGCGCAACAGATCGGCCGCCCGTTCCAGGCGCAACCGTGCCGAAAGCGACTGCGGACTTTCCTCGTAGAGGCTCTGGAAGGTCTTGGAGAGATACCAGCTGGAGAAGTTGGTCAGTTCAGCCAGTTCACCGATGCGCACCACGCGGTGGCTGTTGCCTTCCAGGTACAGGCGGGCGCGCTGCATGCGGCCAAACACCTGGCGCTTGCGGCTGCGCGAGCGACCCGGGCAACGCTGCACGTTGTCGGCCAGCCCGCGCTGCAGGCCCGCCAGATGCAGCAGCAGCGGGCGCAATGCCTCCGCCGGCTGGCCACTGGCCAGCGCATCGCGCCACAGGCGCAGCGCAACACGTGCATCGCCGCGGTTCATGCGACCACGCCCGGCATACAGGCCACAGTCGGCCATCTCGGCCAGCACGCGCAGCGCTTCGACGGTGAGGTTCAGGCCCAGGCACAAACCGTTGCGACCGGCCTGCACCAGCGGCCGCGATTCCTTCTCGAAGGCGATCCACTCGCCCTGGCGCAAACGGAAGCGTCCTTCCTTGGCTTCCACCCAGGAACTGCCGCGCACCTGCATCCACACAGTGAAGCTGCTGCCTGCGGTCTGCAGACTGCCCAGCCGGGCAACGCCCAGGCAGGTCGGCGCGACGTCGTCCAGGGCCTTGTCGAGGGAGATGGTTTGGCCGCGATCGGCCAGCGAGAGTTGACGCATGGGGGCACCACGGATTTGCCTAGTACAGGCCCCCGTTTTGCCCAATCTGGTGGGACCTCGTCAGGAAAGACTGCCGAGATCGCCACGAATTCGTGGCGAGAACCACACGAAAAAATTACGAAGAGAAATTCTTCTTCAAAATCAACATTCTGGAGAAGGCAGGGAACAGCGCCGGGGCTTGCTCGGGCAGCCGCATGATGCCGATGTCAGCGCCGTCACTGACCGCCAGCGCCACGTAGAGATCGCGCCCGTTGGCGCTGGCACTGAGTCCATTGCCCGCGCTGAGCCGCTGCGGATCAAGGCAGCGTTCCGGCACTTCGGTACCGTCCTGGATCAGGACCAGGGTCGTGCCGCACTGCGTGGACGTGCCGAGGTAACCGATGCCACCGTTCCCCACGACGGTCCAGGTGCGATAGCGCCACCGACTCGGCAGGTCTTCAGTGATCTGCCGCACACTGGCCGGTGACAGTGCCGGATCGACCGACCACAGCCCACCAGCGGCGAGGCGCGTGAACAGCACCCGTCCGCTGGCGCGATCAAAACGTGCCTGCGACACCCCATCAATGCTGGCCAGCCGGCGCCAGGGGTGAGAGCTGCGGTCGAACAGGCTCAAGCGCGTGCGCTGGTCGGCATCCCGCTCCACCACCAGCAGCTGGTCATCGCCGGCCCCGTAAAGCGCCTGCAGCGGTTGTTCGGCGGGCACCGGCAGTGGCTGCAGCCGCTCATCACGCGGCGAGATTTCGTAGACCACGGTACGTCCATGGTCATCGCGGCCAACCACCAGCAGGTGCCGGCTGTCGGCGGCCCAGTCCGGTGCCTGCCGGGCCTCCGGCCGCAGGCCTTCGATCAGCCGCAGCGAGTCCGGCCGCTGCATGTCAGCCCACCACAAGGCGAAACTGCCGGAGCGATCGGAGGTGAAGGCCAGCTGGCGGCCATCGGGCGCGGCCATCGGCTGACCATCACGGCCACTGGACGCGAACAGTCGTTCCGCACGTCCTCCCTCGATCGGAACCTTGAACACGCCGAACTGCGCCCGCCGGTGGACAAACGCCAGCACGTTGCCATGCCGGGATACCGCAGGCCACTGCGCATCATCCAGGCCAGCGTCGCGCAGCGTGCGGCGCTCGACGTCGAGGTAGTACAGGCGAACTTCACTGTCCACGCGACGGCCGAACACGATGGTGCGCCCATCCCCCAGCCAGGCCCAGCCTCGCTGCTCGGCCGCTTCATTGGTCAGCTGCTCGGGGGTACCGCCGCCGGCGGGCATCCGCCACAGATCACCCATCTGCGGATTGCGCACGAACACCAGCCACTTACCGTCTGGCGAGTAGCGCGGCGCATAGTCGAAATCATCGGCATCGACGCGGTAATCCAGCTCACGCCATTGGCCACTGGCCAGATCCAGCACGCGGATGCCGCGATGCGCATAGCGTCCGACCATGCTGCCGAACACCAGCCCCCGGCCATCCGGGGTCCAGTCAAAACTGAGCAGCTCGGTGCCGTCGCAGCGGGTTGCCTGGCGCACGGCACCACCTGTGGCACTGGCGATCAGCACCTGGCAGCCGCCTCCGGCGCTGAATCGTGCAAACGCGATCTCGCGCCCATCCGGCGACCAGCTCGGGAAACGGTCGTTGGCACCGGCCGGAGGCGTCAGCAACTGGCGCGCGGGCGCATTGCCCGAGGTCTGCACCTTGATCGCACCGCCGTCCCCCCCGTCGTCGTTGGCCCCTTCGTAGGCCACCTGGGAACCGTCGGGCGAAAGTGTTGGATACGTCTCAAAACCACTGGTCGCGGTGATCAGCCGGTAAGGCCGCTGCGGGCTGCCGATCACGCGAACGCCGTTCTCCACGGCCGCATCAACCGGTGAACTGGCTTCCGGCGGCTGCCGCAACAGCAGCATCGTCAGCACGATCACCGTGCCAAGCATCAATATGCCGATTGCCAACAGTACCTGGCGCCGGACCCGTCGCCACGCCCGGCGAAGCCCCGGCACCGGCACCGTACCGACCGCGGCCCTGCCACCGGCGTCCGCGGGCGGCAACGGAAGATCGGCCAGCTCGCCGCTGTCCACGGCAGCCTCAGGCGCCTCCAGCACCTGCACCGGCACCAGCAACCGATAACCGCTTTTGGCGATGGTCTCGATATAGGTCTGGCCATTGTCGTCGTCGTTGGCGAATGCCTTGCGCAGCTGCGTGACGGCCTGGGTCAGCACGTCATTGGTGGGCAGCGTGTCGGGCCACACTTCGGCAAACAGCTCCTCGCGGGTGACCACGCGGCCGGGCTGCCGCAGCAGAACGCGCAGCACACCCAGCGCTTTCGGCGTCAGCCGGCGCGGACGACGCGCACCTTCAACTTCGACCTCTCGCGAGGACAAAGTGACGACGCATTCGCCAACCTGGATACGGTCAGCCTCGGGCGGCAGGATTTCGCTGCTGTTCATTTTCCGGGATACAGTAGGGACGGGCCTGGGCAGGTTTCACCAGCAATACCGCCCCCAACCGGGGACAACAAAAAGCCAGATTCCGCACACAGCATCGGCGCATACCGCAAAAACAATGAAGCGGGCGAATACTAGCCTATGCGGGTTACCTCGCCTATCGCGTGGTCGACATCCAGGCTCTCTCTCGCCGACGCATTCACATAATTTGCTGCACCATTCGCGCCCTGCGGGGCGCGGAATTTTTATCTGGCGTTCATTTTCACACGCGCCGCAGCATGGTCAATCCGACCAGTCGCGAAACCACCAAAGCCACGTACATCACGCCTGAAAACTGCTCCAGCATGACCAGGGCACGCGCCTGCGGATGCAGGGGTACTACGTCGCTCAAGCCAACACCCGAGAGCAAACTGAAGCTCAGATAAAGCAGTTCCATCCAGGTGCGCTGTGCACCGCCGCCGGAGCCCTGGAAACTGCCCGGATACCATTGTTGGCACACGGCAAAAGCAAATGCGAAGGCCCAGGCCAGCAGCGTGAATGTGGCGCCTGCGGCGAACAGTTCATCACGGGTGACTTTATGGTCCTGGAGCATGTAGGCAATGAGCGCACCGGCCGTATAGAAGTACAGCAGGCTCTCCAGCAGTTGCGCGGTGGTCAGCAGCGCAGTGCGGTCCAGCAGTGCACCGGCCAGCGAGAACACCACCGAGGGAATGGCCAGCAGCAGTGCCAGCCAGGTGCCCAGCGGGCTGCGTTGCACCACCCACAATGCCAGGCCCAGCACCGCCATGCCGAACATGCCCAGCGCCGCGCGGCCCGCAGCGGTGTCATCCAGCGCGGGGTACAGCAGCACCGCGATCAGCTGGGCGCCCAACAGCCAGGCCGAAGGATGACGGCGGGCAATGGCCAGCCAACGGGTGGTGATGGCAACAGGCATGGCGTCCTTTCCCCAGGAAGATGGGCGGAGGATAGCCGGGAGCGGCGTGATGAGCGGTAGTGCCGGCC
>NZ_JAPTFO010000199.1:0-1404 GCF_030985515.1 Stenotrophomonas sp. Sm10 | reverse complement strand
GTTATTCTAGCTGAAAAAGAAACACAAGCTGCTGCTTATGCGGAGAGCTTGGGAACAGCTAGTAAAAAAGGAAAAGTACATATGATTAAACAAACACCCTATTTTTCAGATGAAGTTCATGTGATTGCTGCGGAGGGACATTTATTTGAATATGGCTTACCGAAGGACAATTGGGATTTGGGAAAATTGCCTTTGGTCGATGTATCGTTTAAACAAACACTAAAGCAAGACAAAGTTTCCAAAGATACCTTTAAACAGATTTATCAGGAAGTGATGGTAGCTGATCAGGTGATTATTGGTACTGATTCTGATAGGGAAGGTGAGCGGATTGCTTACTCGATTTTATCCCATATTCCTGAAGGAAAGAACAAGGTCACAAAACGCTTATGGGTCAACTCATTGACAACAAGAGCACTACAGAAAGCCTTTCAAAATTTAAGGGAACCGATAGAGACCTATAATTATTATCTAGAAGCTGAAGCACGTGCACAGTCGGACTGGCTAGTTGGTATGAATCTATCGCCTTTAGTCACTTTAGACTTGCAAAATAAGGGACATCTTCCAAAAGGAAAAGGCAATAGCTTATCAGTTGGTCGTGTTCAAACTCCTGGAGTTCGTTTAATCTGTGAAAATGATCTATCTATTCAAAATTTCAGACCAAAAACGTATTGGAAGCTTCGTTTAGAAGATAAAGATTTAGGGATTATCTTTTCAAATAAAGAAAAATATTCTGACAGCGAGATTGTCCTATCAACTTCAAGACAACTTCAACAAGTCTCTACAATCTCTTCAGTTGAAACAGAAGAAAATCAAAGAGCTGCACCCCATTTATTTAATTTATCGGATATTCAAGGATTGGCAGCTAAACAGTGGGGATTTGATTCTGCTAAAACAGAAAATTTGATCGAAAATCTCTATTTGAAAAAGTACCTTTCTTATCCTAGAACAGATACTCGCTTTATCACTGAAGATGAATTTGATTATCTGAAAAGCTACTTGAAGAGCTACCAAGAGGTTATTAATTGTACTTTTGAGCCAATTAATTTAAAACCAAGGGAAAATTACGTTGACCCTGAAAAAGTGGCTAAGACAAGTCACTACGCCCTTATACCAACTGAAAATATCCCTAATCTAGTGACTTTGAAACCAGATGAGCGGTTGATTTATGAAGCAGTTGTCCGTAGAACTCTTCTGATGTTTGCGGCAGATTGTCGTTATTTAACAACGACAGTTGAAGTAGAAAACCAGAGATTGGTTTTCAAAACGACAGGTCGACAAATGGTTGACTTGGGATGGGCTGCATATAGTCAGCAAAAACTAAAAGGAGACGTTGAGTTACCAGATTATCGTGTAGGAGATCAGATTGAAACCAAAGCAATAATTGTTGAAGGATTGACTAAGCCC
>NZ_JAPTFO010000198.1:0-1407 GCF_030985515.1 Stenotrophomonas sp. Sm10 | reverse complement strand
GTTAGTAAATGCTTTCGTCTGCAAAACAGAAGAAAGAAATTCATAGTCTACTTCCCCAGTATTTTGGAAATAACCTACTCGTTGATTTTGATAGTATTCTTCCTCAGAATCTAACATAGCTATTTTTCCAGTAGTTGCTCCTGACATAGCCAATAGAATTGAACGTCCTCTAAGAACAAATTTTTCATCTGGAATTATCTTAGAGTAATATTCAAACTCCCCTCCAACAGTTCCGTCAAATTTGATATTTGATATTCTAACAACTGGAATGCCAGTATTTTGAAATTTTTCACTTTTGAAAGCAAAGCCTCCACGCAGGGGCGCAATACTATGTAATTTTTTTCTATTCCATTTCTCATCAAAATTTTTGAATTTTATTTTAGGTAGTAAAGCTTTCAAACTCTTCTCCTTACCTTATTTCTCATTTTTTATATTATATCATGAATCATAATAACAAATGCTGATAACAAAGAAAAAAGAGAAGAAATTACTTCTTCCCTAATAGCACTATTCCAAACCTAACTTTATCTATCCTTTGTAAGACACTCTATTAACTCTTCGTCTGTCATAGATTTATTATCACTAAACCTAATTGCATTATCATAGTATACATCATAGTATTCAGGCGATGTCAATGTCATATCTAAAATATAGTTTTTATCTTTATCCTTTTGATAATTTGCTACTATCTCTGATTCTCGTAATTCTTTTTGAGATTTTGGTGTACCATTAGTCCTTTGGTACTTTTCCATCAACTGCAAGTGTTGAAAAATTACTGAAATATATCTAGAAGGATTTACTAGAAATCTTTTACTTACAACAGACTTCGGAACTAAGATAAGAAGTTCCTCTACACCATTTTCATTAGGAGCTAGGACATACTGGCTTTCAAAGGTAGCCCACTCATGACTCTCGTAATCCCAATAATCAAAACGTTGTACTTCATTACTGATTTTTAAACCGTGTAATCGAGCTTGTTCTAAAGAATATAAAATCAATTCTTTTTTTAATAAACTTACTAACAAATCAGACATCCTATCTTCTGAAAAACTCTTTACAAAAATCGGCATCGCTATAGGTGTGAGTAATTTTTCTTTGATTTTATCTACCGACTGATAGACATACCCAAAAAATTGATCAAGCATCTTCATTGAAACACCTGTCCCTTTGGAGTTACTCTCAGAATATCCAAAGTGGATAGCATTACATTCTTTAGAGTGTGAAAATAGTTGTAATGCATCTGATTTATTACCATTATCGTAAACTTTATAAACTGTTTTTACAAAATCATTAGCAATATCCCTAAACTTATCTGGTAAAAGCAATGGATCTACAAACAATCTAACATCCTTTGATGTATCTATATCAACAAAATCTAATCCTACTTGGATTGATTCTCTATTTAAT
>NZ_JAPTFO010000197.1:0-1412 GCF_030985515.1 Stenotrophomonas sp. Sm10 | reverse complement strand
CAATAATCTTTAAACGGGGGAATAGTTATTGTAATCTTCGAACTTCCTGATCAGATAATGTCATATCATTCTTCTCCTTTGCTTAGCTCAACATTATAAATGATTTCAGCTTCAGGACTTCCTTTTTCCGTTTCTTGCTTATTCTCGGCATATCAATCCGCCTTTCCGTCTGAAAATAAAAAAACCACAGGAAAGATACTTCAAGCCTTGTTTCTGTTATTTTTCGGGGTGAAAATCGGGCAAAATTCCCTTTCTAAGCCTTTCAAAAAATCACACAAGATATTTGTACTAACCTGTGGTTATGTATGAAATTGTGAGTTTTGGAGCAAAAAAACACCGTATTTCTACGATGTTTTTTGCTCCGACATATTTTTCTGTGTACTGATAAACTGGAATTTTGGCTTATTCCGATATGTCTAAGGTTTTGATTATCCTTGCGGGATTACCTCCTATTATACAATATCCATCTGGGAAGCTATGCGTTACAACGGCTCCTGCGCCAACAATGGTATGGTCTCCTAAAATAACGCCTGGTAAAATAACGCTGTTCATACCAATCCTGCAATGCTTGCCAATAATCACATCCTTCCCTTTCTGATGTTCAGCGAGGTTTTGAAAATCATGATTGGATGTGATAATACCGACATTTTTTGCAATATAGGTTCCTTGACCAAGCACAATTTTTGCGTCATATGTCTGAAAGTGATTTCCAAAATTAATAAAGTTTGGTAAATCTTCAGGTTCAAATATAACATTCTTTCCACATTCTATGTCGGGAGAGCAAGGCCATTTAATACCTATATTTTTGCCATAAATAATTCTATGCCAGATGTCACGATATGCCTACATCCCCCCCTCACTAAATAGAGTTGAAAACCAACTTGTTTTTAGATATTTTTTATCATAAAAAATTCTGCCAAACAGCAGAACAGTTATCCATGCTGGTATGCTGCGAATTACTTTCCCAATAGTCTGAATATATTTTTTCATGTACTCTCGCCCACTTCTTCAAATTCATATTTATCTCTCTGATTTAGACGTATTGTAATCCTCTTATATCTTTTGGAAATTGCTTGTCTTTGTTCAAGCGTAATCACTCCATCATACCTTTTCACTCTATTTGTCATAATGCATTTCTCCTTAAAGAATCTGGTAGATTTATATCAATTTCAGCATCACTAAATTCATTATCTTTGCTGACTTTCAAGGCATTTGCTGCAAGCTTAACAGCTTTATCTGTAGTGTTTGGTGCTGTTTTGTAGACATCAGCTAACTTATCAACCAATTGACGATATAATTCTACGATTTCTATTTCTGATTTATTTCTTAGCTTAATTTCAACTAAAAGCAACTGAAGTTTATTTCTGATAATCAGTAACTCAGTAGCTGAATTTTTATGGTTAGTTATTGAC
>NZ_JAPTFO010000196.1:0-1424 GCF_030985515.1 Stenotrophomonas sp. Sm10 | reverse complement strand
CTTATTGATATCATGGACAAATGTTTCTAGACTCTCTCTGATTGCCTTTTCATGCTTACTAGTCAAATTCCACTGATCAGGTAAGACAAGTTCCCAAGCCTCTTCATCTATTGTAACTTGGTTTTCACTTCCTGCCATCCTCTGGAATCTCAGAAAGTAAGTCATCCGCTTTCTGACGTTCATCATCGTTTTTAACTTATCCAGCTCCATTTTTAACGACAACCTTTCTACTCCTGTAACTTATGCCTAGCTTAATCTTCTTCTAGGATTCCCAAACTTAGCAATTCTTTCATCTCGTTTTCTTTTACGCTCTTCAGCAGACTCTATACCTATCTGTTTTCGACGCTCCACATCTTCTTGATTGATATTACTCCATTTTCTGGTATGTACGTTCTGCCGTCTCCCATCTTGCGGATAATATTCAACGGTACATCTACAATTACTATGCCGTCTGTAAATATCATGGGGAACGGAAGGATATTTATAACTGCCCTCCAGTTCTTGGCACCACTTACAACACTTTCCAGCCGTTCGTCTAGTGATTTTAGGGCTAAGTCCTGCTTTATACTGAAATACCACGTTTTTTTGAATCGTATCATCTACAATACTTTGGGTAAAATTAACGATTGTTTCACCCACCAACCATTTTACAGCCCCAAAATCATCTTCACTAGCTAAACGATTGACTAAGCCATCAATCCTATCTTGATTCAACTCAGGAACTTGAGCAGGAATGCGAAGATTAGCCCTAAGGTTTAAATCTTCTTGAACTTTTTCAGTATAATCACTTACAAGGTCATAGTTTCGACCTAAAACATCTTCCAGCAATCGTTTAGCGATATTATAGTACATCTTGCCATCTGGTAGGCTTTCATTACTTAAGTAAGTTCCTAAAACCTTTGAGAGTATTTCACCAATTTCTATAGCATATTGATTGGCGTCCAGATAATTAGCTTTATTCTCTTCTAACTTTTCTAGTAACTCTTCCAGAATCTCACTATCAAGCCTAGCTTTTTCAAATTCTGCCTTAATTTTCTGGAGTAGACTAGGAAACATATCTTCCATTACTTTTCACCTCCTTCGAGTAAACTGCTTTTTTCATTTTGACGCTCTTTCTGCCGTCTATAGTATCGTTTCTTTTGGGTCAATATCTTGTCTTTTTTCTTTTGGTAACGCTCTGCGTCTTTCTTTTTATTACATAGCTTACAAACTTTTGAGAAACCTTTCTTGTCCGAATGCTTCCTATAAAAGTTTTCACTAGATAATTCTTTAGTCTCATGACACTTGGAGCATTTTCTAGTTAAAGTGGTTTCATTCAATCCTATTTACTCCTTTTTGTCTTTCTCGCTCGCGAGAAAATATGTACAGTGACGGTGTGAAGTTCGGGAGCTCCGAGGGGGAGGGGGATATCCCCCCATCTTCTC
>NZ_JAPTFO010000195.1:0-1449 GCF_030985515.1 Stenotrophomonas sp. Sm10 | reverse complement strand
TTCTAAGAAAGCTCTTGCAGCAGGAGAGATCACCAAGGAAGAATTGGATGCCCAACTCCAACGCATTTCATCTGCTATCGAAGCAGTCTATGCTGAGATGAAACGTGCAGGACACGTAGGTAAAGTTGAAGCTGTGTTGGCGGGTGGAACTACTACCAATACAGCAATAGTTCCTCCAACTACCAAAACACCTGTAAAGAATATTAATGAATTAACAGATGAGGAAGTAGCGGCGGTTAAACGTGAAATTATGAATGCTAACCCAAGTATAACTGATCCTTCTATGATTGAAGTAGTAAAAAAAGGGAACGGAACTGCAGGTGGAGCAACTGTTACTTTAAATGGTGTTAGAACTGATATTGCTTCTGGAGATACTGTTGTTGGTACTGCAGGAACTAAAAACTTAGAGCAACTTAAGAACAACATTAACTGGTTTGACTTTGCAGCAGCATCGATCACATATCCTAACGGTACTGTAGTAGGACCTGCAAGAAAGTTAGCGCAACCAATAACTAGAACTGTAACTTATCCAAATGGAGATGTAGTAACTGGTAAAATTACAATGGTTCGTGATGTGACATACGCAGACGGCTCAAAAGGACTAACAACTGATGATAAATTCTTAAATTCAGGAACTGCAAAATATGTAGAACATCTATATTACACAGGTGGAGCTCAAAACGACCACGAACTTTACGAAGCTTTACAAGAAGGTATGAAATTCAACGTTAAAACTAAAGTTGAAGGATATGCTTTAACAGCAACAGTAATTAAATTGGGTTCAAAAGATGTAAAATCTGATCCTAATAAAACAGCTGCAGGCCCAGTGAATGCTGTACGTGATTATGGAGATTGGGGATCTGAGAGACAATTATCAAAAGCACAAGCTGAGGATAAACAATTTAAACAAAATGCAATAAATAATAAAACAACATTTGCTAATAACCCAGCTGTTTCGGTAAATGGTGTGGCATTAACACTACCAGAATATCCAACAGAAACATTTGCTAATACAGATGCTTATTATGCGAAAGCAGCTGCTTATCATAAAGCTGTTCAAGACTACAACAAAGCTATTGAAAGTCAAGGTTTAACAGCGACAAAACTTGCTGAAACTGGGTTCTCTTATGTTAATGTGAATGGTAAGGCTGTACCATCAGGATCAGCTAATCTTTATAAAAAAATTGGAGATCAAAGACATGCGGATGTCTTAATTACATCTCAAGATACTCAATGGTCATACTTAAGAAAAGCAGGACTTCCAACAACAAATCCAGATGGAAGTGAAATGCTTACTGCATTTACATCGTCTCGTGATGAATCTAACGTTGGTGTAACATTTTCTCTTTCTGCGACATATAATGGTCGTATTGTAGACGTAAACGTAATTGCGGCTGATGCTGAAGAAGCAGGGCGTACAGAAATTGTTCAATTTGAAACAGATGGAAC
>NZ_JAPTFO010000194.1:0-1450 GCF_030985515.1 Stenotrophomonas sp. Sm10 | reverse complement strand
ACTCCAGACCAACCATCAACACCATCAAATCCATCTGAAGGTGATAAAGACAAGCCATCAACTCCGTCTGAAGGTGATAAAGATAAACCATATACACCATCTCCAGAAGATAAAGCGAAAGCTAAAGAAACTGTAGATAAACAACTTGAAGAGAAAATCAAAAACATCGATAAAGATCCAAGCTTAACTCCAGAGCAAAAAGAAAAAGCTAAGGAAGAAGCTAAGAAAGATGCTGAAAAAGTTAAGAAATCTATCGATGAAGGTAAAACTACTGAGTGGGTAGACGAAAAAGGAAATCCAATCAAACCTGTAACACCAGGAACATACCCAGCAGGATCAACTCCTAACTACGAACTAGTAGGAACAGTTACAAACCCAGAAACAGGAAAAGTGACACATATCTTCAAACCAGTAACAAAAGAAGAAAAAACTACAGTATGGGTAGATGTAAATGGTAAACCATTAAAACCAGCTAAACCAGGAACAGAAGAAGCAGGTAAAGTACCAAACTACAAACTAGTAGGTACAACTGTAGATCCAACAACTGGAAATGTAATCCACGTGTTTACTCCTACACCAGTTGTCAACAAGGTAACTGAGTGGGTTGACACAGAAGGTAAAGTAATCCGTCCGCAAGAAGATGGATCAAAAGACCCAGGAAAAGTACCTAACTATGAATTAGTAGGAACAGTTACAAACCCAGAAACAGGAAAAGTAACGCATATCTTCAAACCAACAATATCTGACAAACCTTCTACAGTATGGGTAGATGTAAATGGTAAACCATTAAAACCAACTGCACCAGGAAAAGAAGAAGCAGGAAGTGTACCTAAGTACAAACTTGTAGAAACGAAAATTAACCCAGAAACTGGTGATGTAATCCACGTATTTACTCCTACACCAGTTGTCAACAAGGTAACTGAGTGGGTTGATACAGAAGGTAATGTAATCCGTCCGCAAGAAGATGGATCAAAAGACCCAGGAAAAGTACCTAACTATGAATTAGTAGGAACAGTTAAAGATCCAGAAACAGGAAAAGTAACGCATATCTTCAAACC
The DNA here is from genome assembly GCF_030985515.1 of Stenotrophomonas sp. Sm10. Lineage (NCBI taxonomy): Bacteria > Pseudomonadati > Pseudomonadota > Gammaproteobacteria > Lysobacterales > Lysobacteraceae > Stenotrophomonas > Stenotrophomonas sp. Sm10. Next base: position 392 of record NZ_JAPTFO010000194.1, on the reverse strand, counting down.
AGTAACTAAGAAACAAGTAACAGTATGGGTAGATGTAAATGGTAAACCATTAAAACCATTAGCAGAAGGAAGTAACCCAGCTGGAGAAGTACCAGGGTACGAATTAGTAGGAACAAAAGTTGATCCAGAAACTGGAAATCTTCTACACGTATTCAAACCTAAAGGTTCTGTAACACCAGGAACAAACCCAGGAACACCGGGTGAAAATCCAGGAATGCCAGGTCAAAACCCAGGAACACCAGGAACTCCTGCGAACCCAGAAAAACCAATGGATCCAAATGCCCCAGCTAACCCAACAACGCCGGCTAATCCAGCAACTCCAACGATGCCATCAGCACCAGTCAATGGTGAAGCACCACAAGCTCCAGCAGCTACATCAGAAGCTAAAGGAC
>NZ_JAPTFO010000193.1:0-1452 GCF_030985515.1 Stenotrophomonas sp. Sm10 | reverse complement strand
ACTTCTTCGAAGTCCGCTGCATCAGCTGTTACTGTCTTAGCTGGAACATCACTTGTTGTTGGATTACTTACTAACGCAGAAGTATATCCATCAATTGTTGGTGTTGGCACTGCTTCAAAATCAGCTGTTATCTTAGGTGTCCAAGTTCCATATTCAACTTCTCCTGTCACAAGATTTACTTTAGCTGTTCTTGTGAATTCAAGAGTTTGAACTTTTTTACCAGCTACATCTGTACCAAGTTTATTGTCTGGAACTGGAGTTCCATCATCATAAATATACTTGATTGTACGTGTTACAGATTCAGTTATCTTCAAGTCTTTAACAGATTCTGGCCATTTTGGTCCATCTGGTTTTGTTGGATCTACTGGTTGACCTGGTTCTGGTTTTACATATCCAGGTGTAGTTGGATCTGTTGGAATATCTTTAACAATCGGTTTAAATGTTACTGTATATTCTTGATTTGTTTTTGCATCAGCATCAAATACTTTTTCAGCATCTGTTGATGGATAGTCTTTTTCATTTGCATTTACATTAGCTACTTTTTCATATCCACGAGCTAAAATCTTGTTGATTGCTGCAGTGACATCCGCATCTTTCGTAAATGGTTTACCTGTATCACCAGTATCTACTACTGATGGTTCTAATCCTTTACCAGTTGTATCTACGAATTTCGTTACCGCTACTTGAGAACCATCTTTCGTATAAACGATTGTTGTGTCTCCAGTTGGTGTAGTTGGAACTGGTGGTTCATATCCTTGTTTTGGATCACCTGGTACTTTTGGTGTCAACGGTTGCCCATCTGGTCCTACTGGTGTAGTTCCTGGTACATATGGAATCGTTGTTGTTGGTGTTCCCGGTTTTGTAGGATCTGTTGGATTATTTGGATATTGTGGATCTTGAATTGTAGGTGGTGTAAATCCTTCCGGTACAACTGGTACATATTTTCCTAGTGCTTTGTACACTACTTTTTCTGTAATATCCTTATCTTCCGCTTTAACATTTTCTACAGGTTTAACAGATGTTTCTACATCCCCTGTTGCAACATATCCTGCTACTGCTGGAAGTGTGTTTCCCTCTAATGTAGTATCGTTATCTTTAGCTTCCCACTCACCATAAGTAATTTCTCCTGTTACTGGGTTCACTTTAGCTACACGAGTGTAGTTAACTTCCGTAGTGAATGGTGCTGCTACATTAGTTCCACCTTTATTTCCATCTTTTTCAGCTTGATTTAATTCACTTGCTTCCGTTGAGTAAGTGTATGAAATTGTACGTGTTACTTTTTCAGTATTCTTCAATTTCGCAAGTAATTCGTCAGTCCATTTTGGTCCATTTGGATCATTTGGATTAATTGGCTCATCTTTCTTAGGTTCTTTATAACCTGGAGCTTTTGGATCAACTGTGATTAGTTTTGTTTTGTAAACTACTACTTCTTCAAAGTCTTTATCTGTAGCC
>NZ_JAPTFO010000192.1:0-1485 GCF_030985515.1 Stenotrophomonas sp. Sm10 | reverse complement strand
TTCAACTGCAAAGTATGCAGATGCTACAGTAGTAAGTTCAGCTAAGGAAGTATTGGCTGCAGCTAAAGCGACTCTTGCAAAAGCAGATGCAGGTCAAGCAGATCTAGATGCCCAAGCAGAAACTGTATCAGCATTAAGCACAGTTGTAACAGAGTCAAACACTGCTGGTTTTGATAAAAAACAAGCAACTGAAAAAGAAGCTGCAAAAGCAGAGGCTGACAAGAAAGCAACTCCAGCTGAAAAAGCTCTTTCAGTAGCTACAACAACTCTTATACAAGTATCGTCAGAAGCTGAAGTAACTAACAAATTGGCTGAGACTGAACTTTCTAAGGCTGACGTCAAAGAGGAAAACAGGGCAGCAGTTACAGAGGCAGTCGCTAAAAACAAAGTAGTTCTTACTGAAACTAAGGCTCTTTTAGCTGATAAGAGTGTTACGAAAGAGCAGGTAGATGCTCAATTGGAACGCCTTAATGAATCAATCCTTGCAGTTTACAATGAATTGAAAAAAGCAGGAATCGGCCGTGACGGAAAGTTTGCAGTCAACTTGTCAGAAGCTCAAACAACAACTCTTAAAGATGCTTCGACTGAAACAGGTAAAAAATGGTTAGAAGATCATGATTATTCTTCATTATCAGATATCAAAGTTAAAACTAAAGAAGAAAACCTAAAAGAAATCAAAGACTTGAATGACCAAATCCAATGGTTAGATTTTGGAGATACGAGTGCATGGACAGGATTAAACGCAAATAATCAACTTCAAATCGGATCAACATATACAAAAGAATTAATTCCTGGTTATATTGTTACGATGAGAGTTAAAGAACTAAAACCGTTCGAATCAACTGAAATATTCAAAGATCGTGTTGCAGGAACTGATTTAGCAAGTTCTTACCAACCAGACAAAGAAAACCAATTCAACCCAGCTAACGGTGCAACAGGACTTGGAGCAAATCCTCAAAACAGATATACTCACGTTGCTAATGCTGGTCTGACAAGTGGTAAAGCTAAAACAACGATTGCAGGAACAAACCCTGCAGGTAAACCTCAAAACGGTCAAGCAGCTGGGGTTAAATTCGATGTAACAGCAACTTATAACGGTAAACCTGTAAAACCTGGTATCATTATGACTTCTGGGGAAGATATCGGACCTCTTGAGTCTGAAATTTATACAACTAATGGTACTCCATGGGACTTAGCGGCGATTGTTGGGTATACTATAGAACCTAACGGTAGACCTTTAGGTCAACCTAACACTAATGCTTATGTACCACTTGATAAATTTAAAGATATGAATGGTGGTAGAACGGCTATCCTTAAATGGCAAGATGAAAAATTCTATAATGCTCTAAGTGGTAAAAAATTTGCGACTCCTGATGCAGCTACTGCAGGTCTAGGTTCACAAGTGTTTGGAGGTTACATAAATCAAAATGGATCTGGAACTCCAGTATTATCTACGGCAAACGCAACTGAAGTAGGATTTTATAT
>NZ_JAPTFO010000191.1:0-1500 GCF_030985515.1 Stenotrophomonas sp. Sm10 | reverse complement strand
CATTACACACAGAAACTATCATATCAGATAATTTCAGTTTTGTAAAGCTCTTTTCTCTACTTTTTTGCAACTTTTTGACCGGAATAAATGCTCCACTCTTTTGGCAGGCAATAGGCTATGGCACAGGCAATCACAAAGAAAGGAAGATTGGCATAGCCAAAGACTTCTCCTCCGATCAAGATCGGTGCGAGCAAGGTCGTAGTCGCACTACCAAAGACACTGGCATAACCGATAGCTGCAACGACCAAGACTGGAAGACCCAGTATAGATGCGAGAAAGACGCCAAGCGTAGCTCCGATCGCAAAGAGCGGTGTCACTTCTCCTCCTTGGTATCCAGCAGAGATGGTTACTACGGTAAAGAGAAGTTTGAGGATCCAGTCATAAGACTGCGCAGTCCCCTGATGAAAGGCTAGATCAATCAGATTGGTTCCAAGTCCACTATAAGTGCCGACTTTGGTCAGCTGGAGAGTCAAGAGGACTAAGCTGAGACCAGCCCCAATGACAGCAATCCGGATATACGGATTAGGCAAGACTTGAGCGACTGTTTTTTTCAACCAAGAAAGACTAACTGCAAAGAGCTTCCCAGCGAGGCCAAAAGCCAAGCCAAGAAGGGCAACTTTGATCAAGGTCTCTGGTGTCCAGCTCAACGTTTCCTTGAGTGGCACAGCAAATTTCTCCAAGCCAAGAGCATGAGAGGTGAAGCTCGCCACGATCGAGGCGATGAGAGCTGGATAGAGGGCAATCAGCTGCAATTCCCCAACGGTCAGAACTTCAAGGGCAAAGAAGGTGGCAGCTAGTGGCGTCTGAAAGAGCCCCGCAAAACCTGCTGCCATCCCGGTCATAAGAAAAATACGTGAAGCATCGGCTATCTTGATATGACGGGCAAAACGATGCGAAAGGGTTGCTCCAATCTGAACAGCTACGCCTTCCCGACCAACCGAACCACCAAAGAGGTGGCTCATCCAGGTCGTCAGCATGATCAAAGGCACCAAGACCACGGGGATTTCCTCCTCACGCGCGTGCCCAACATCAAAAACTAGGCCCATCCCTTTTGATGCCTTGCCACCAAAACGTTTATAGAGATAAACGATGACAAGCCCTGCTAAAGCCAGGAAAAGAATCAAGGGCCAGTGCTGGCTTCGAACATCTCCGATTAGGAGAAGGCCTTGGCCAAAAATCATATCAATGGTACCGACCAATAGACCGATGAAGAGGGCCATCCCTGTCAGTACCATATACTGTTTTGCTTTTTCCTTGATGGATAGACTAATCACGCGCCCTGACCTCCTCTTGGTAAGTTCTAGAGTGTTTCATCATATCTTGAAACTGGGCTTGAATGGTCGAGCGATACTGCTCATCCATCACAAGAGAGCCGACTTTTTCAAGAACTGCTCTTTCCCTTCCCTGGTCGAGCACAGGGAGTCCCTCTTGCTCCTTATATTTTACAATCTGACCGACACAAACCATCCGTTTTTCCAGCAAGGCTACAAGCTCTTGATC
>NZ_JAPTFO010000190.1:0-1541 GCF_030985515.1 Stenotrophomonas sp. Sm10 | reverse complement strand
CCCCAGCTGCCACCACCCCAGCCTCCGCCACCGGCGAAGCGCCCCGGATGCCCGGAGAGCATCGCCACGATCAGGCCGACCACGCCGGCCAGGCCACTGGCCAGCAGGGTGGAGGTGAACAGGAACGCCGCGACGGCTGCGCCGGCACCGCCGAGCAGGCCACGCAGCGGGCGTGGCACGCGCGAAAACACGCCGCGCAGGATGCTGCCGGCGAATACACCGATGAACAGCGCCAGAAACCAGGTATCGCCGCCGCCACCCGGCTCGCGCCCACGATGGCCACTGACCGGTGCGGGCAGCGTTTCGCCATCGATCAGCTTGACCAGCACCGCGGTGGCATCGGTGATGCCCCCGGCGTAGTCGCCGCTGCGGAAGCGTGGCACCAGGTACTCCTGGATGACCCGGTTGGCGATGGCATCGGGAATCGCGCCTTCCAGGCCGTAGCCCGGCTCGATGCGCACGCGCCGGTCGTCCTTGGCCACCACCAGCAGCACCCCGTCATCCACGCCCTTGCGGCCGATCTGCCACTGGTCAAAGACCCGCGTGGTGTACTGGGCGATGTCTTCCGGCTGGGTGGTGGGTACCACCAGCACCTGCAGCTGGCTGCCCTTGCGCTGCTGAAGGTCAAGCGCCTGCTGTAGCAGCGCCTGCTTCTGCGCGGCATCCAGCGTGCCGGTGGTGTCGACCACCGGCGAATCCAGCGCCGGAACCGGCGCCAGCTGCTGGGCGTGCGATGCCAGCGGCAGCCATAGCAGCAGGGCCAGCAGCGCAGTGGCCAGGCGCATGGGTCAGTGGCCCGGCTGCGGTGCCGGCTGCTGCTGCGGCGCGCTGCCGAAATCGACCGCCGGCGCGTTGGAGATCTGCGCTTCGTTGTCCACGGTGAAGTTCGGCTTGGTCTTGTAACCGAAGATCTTGGCGGTGATCACCTGCGGGAACGAGCGGATGTAGGTGTTGTAGTCCTGCACCTGCTGGATGTAGCGGCCACGGGCGACGGTGATGCGGTTTTCAGTGCCTTCCAGCTGGGCCTGCAGGTCGCGGAAGTTCTGGTCCGACTTCAGCACCGGGTAGTTCTCGGTGACCACCAGCAGCCGCGACAGCGCGCTACCCAGTTCGCCCTGGGCCTGCTGGAACTGCTTGAGCGAGGCTTCGTCATCGGCGTTGACGTTGATCTGGCCGACACGCGAGCGGGCGTTGGTGACTTCGGTCAGCACGCGCTCTTCCTGGCTGGCAAAGCCCTTCACCGTCTGCACCAGGTTGGGCACCAGGTCGGCGCGCCGCTTGTACTGGTTGAGCACTTCGGACCAGCTGGCCTTGACCGCCTCATCCTTCTGCTGGATGGCGTTGTAGCCGCAGCCGGACAGCAGGGAGGCCAGCAGCATCAGGGGCAGGACACGGGTGAACAGGCGCATGGCGGAGGTTCCGGGTGGGCTTGGCGCCGAGCATGCCATGGTTCGGGTGAAAGACCGGCCATCGGGCGCCGCCCCCTCCGCGGTGGGTTGTGCTCATGGATCGCCTGGGTAGTCCGGGCGGGTGGGCATGGC
>NZ_JAPTFO010000018.1:0-64000 GCF_030985515.1 Stenotrophomonas sp. Sm10 | reverse complement strand
GGCATGCCTCGGGCGGGTTGGGCAGGGCGCCCAACCCCGGTCTTGCCGGGTGCGCAGGACAGCGCACACGAGCAAGCCGCTGCCAAGCCTACAAGGACGTACTTGCGGCGTCTCCCGCGAACCCACCCCGCCCGGCCAAGCACGGCTTTTGCTTTACGCGACCAACCGCCCACCCACGAGGGGCTGCGCCGTTCGCCGGAACCTACGCCGAAGGCGCCGGCTTCTGCCGAAGCAGGCTGACCGCCAGGCCGCCAACAACCAACACACCCAGCCCCAGCAGCGCCCACAGCAACCACGCCTTCCAATCGTGCTGCGGCTTCAGCGCCGCATCGCCGGCCAGCGGTTCCGGACTGCCTTCCAGGCGCGCCAGCGTCGGCTGCCAAGACGGATCATTACGCTGGCGCAGCTCTTCAATCAGCACGCCGATCGGCGCTTCCATGCGGCGCGCGGTCGCGCTGCCCACTGCCAGTGCATATGGCGCTGCACCCTGGCTCAGGAACACCAGCACTTCGGGTTGATAACCCAGGCGCAGGGTGGGTGCGGTTGCCGTTTCGGCGGGGTTCGCCACCAGCTTCCAGTAACGATCGCGGTGCACGCCGCCCAGCGGTTGCGCGGCCGATTGCTGCCGTTGGCCCTGCGCGCCCTGCTGCAGCTGATAGGCAATCCACGGCGCACTGCGCCGCTGCCACTCTGCACTCTCGTCATCGCGACTGAACAATGTCCACTGCACCAGGCTGTTGTCAGTGCTGGCCACGTCGGCACGCGCCGCCGGGAAGCGGCCATCCATCTCGAAGGTGTACTCGCCCTTGCCCTTCGAGGTCGGTGCCAGCGACAACCACTCCCATGGCAGTGTGGCCGGTGCCGGCGGCAGCTCGGCCAGTACGCTGCGCAACGTTGGCAGACGGGCATCGCCCTGCGCCAGCACGCGCAGATAGCGCGCTTCCCCATCCACCTGCAGGCGGCGCTGCAGCAGGCGCTTGCCGGCGCGCTGCAGGTCCACCAGCGGAATGTCGCGGCCAAGTGCACGCCAATGCTGCAGGTCGTCGCTGACGTCCAGCTGCACCTGAGCCTGCAACGGCTGGCCACTGTCGGCCCAATCCAGTACCAGCGCCGCCAGCGGCTGCTGGCCCAGCACACTGGCGTCGATCAGCCAGCCGCCCTGCCCGTTGGCCCTTGCACCGCCAGTCACACGTGCTTCCACGCGACGGACACGGCCATCGGTATCGCGCTCGGTCAGCAACTGCAGGTCGTTACGCTGTGCTTCGGCCAGCGGCGGCAACGCGAACCACGGCAGTTCCCGCTGCACCGGCGGTTGTGCCAGCGGCTGGTCCGGCGCGAGCAATGCCGACGGCAACGATTGGCCGGCGGCATTGAACACCTGCACGTCACCCAGGTCTGCGCTACCGGAGCGACGGTAGATCGCCGGTTCCAGCACGACACGGTAGGCACCCGATTGTGCGCTGGACAACGTCAGCGGCCACTGTTCGGCGTACTGGGTACGGTAATCGGCAGCCTGTGCGGTGATGGCGGCCAGCATGCCGAACATCGCCGGCAGCAGCGCCCTGCTCCACGTCTTCATTGTTTTTCCTCCACGGTCGGCGCCGCGCTGGGCGGTGCCGGTGCCAGATAACCCACGACCGTGCACAGCAGGCCGTAGGCGATGAACGATGCGATGCCCAGCAGGTTGCCCAGGTGCTGGCGATCGACAAGCACCAGCTTGGCCAACACCACGCCCATCAGCACCGCTCCCACCATCCACAACACGCGCTGGCCGCGGCGCGAACCCCATACCCAGGCGATCACGCCGAGCACGCTCCACAGCACGGTCAGGCTGGTCTGCGCCAGGCTGGAACGCATCATCGACGAACTCCACGACAGGCCGCCCCACTGATGCACGCCGTGCAGCACCAGGCTGGTCAGCGCGACGAAGGTGGCCAATGCCAACAGCGGCAGCCGGATCTTCACCAGTGCCTGCGGCGCCTGCCCGCTGTACAGCCAGCGCGCCAGCAGCGCCAGGCTCAACCACTGCCCCAGCTCGGCCGGGTTCAACACCGGCAGCCACGGCAGCGGCGCTGCGTCACCCGGCAGCAACTGGCCGAACAGCCAGCCTGCGGACAGCAGGCCGAACAGCACGCACTGCAACGGTAGGCGCACGCTGTCGAAGGCAGCCCCCAGGGGCCACCGCAGTGCGTCCCAGCGCCACAACGACAGCGCCGCCATCAGCAGCCACGGCAGCGTGAACAGCAGCAGCGTCCAGCCCTGTGCCAGCCCGGCCTCGCCACCGCCCCACAGGGCCAGCAACGAAAGCAGCGACGGCCACAACAGCCACCACAGGAACTGCGCGATGCGTGCCACGGTGTTGCCGCCCTGGCGCAGGCACAGCAACGTACGGACGCCCAGCGCCGCGAACACCGCCCAGGCCAGCGCGCCATAGCCGGCGAACGGCTGCTGGTGCGCATCGCTCTGCATCAGCGCCAGCGGGAAGCCCAGGGCCAGCATCGCCAGCGCGGTGACGCCCAGCGCGCGTGCCGGCTGGCGGCGCTGCACTTCAGCCGCCAGCCAGGCCGTGGCTGCGACCAGCACAAGCAGCGCGTCGGCCTGGGTGCGGTGCGGGAAGAAGCGGAAGATCTCGTGCACCAGCCCCCCCAGCCACCACAGCAGGCCCCACAGGTAGTAAACCAGTGCGATCTCGTGGCGCACCCTGCGCTGGTAGCTCCACGCCGAGGCGAACCCGGCCAGGGCCAGCAGCAACGCACCGATGGCGGTCGGGTTGAGCAGGAAGCGGGCGTCGTCGAGCCAGTGGTCGGCGCCTGCCACAAAGGCGAACGCGGCGCCGATCTGCAGCAGCGCACCGGACACCTGCGGCAGCCAGCGCTTCTGGCGCAGGCCCAGCCAGGCCAGGCCCGCGCCTTCCAGCGCAAACACCGCGCCGGTGGCGCGCGCAGACAGTGCCAGTGGCACCGCCAGCGTGGCGAAGCCCACCGCCAGCACCGCATGCGACTGCGCCAGCACGGTGTAAGACGCGCGCGCGATCAGTGCCCGCGCCAGTACGGCGTAGATCGCCGCCAGGCCCAGCGCGCACAGCGCCAGCGTCATCGGCTGCTCGTGCAGCATGCCCGCCTGCATCGAGAAGGCAACCAGGGGCGTGCCGAACACCAGGCTGCCGTCGACCAGGTCACGTCGCCCGGCGGGCTGCCGGCGCGCGTACAGCAGCGGGATCAACAGGTAGAAGGCGAAGAACAGCAGCAGGAACGGCTCGGTGCTGCTGAACTTGTCCGGCGCGTACTGCAACACGCCCCAGAACGTACCGATGCCGAAGGTAAAAGCGAAGCCAAGCAGGTTCAGCGCACGCCACGGACGGAACCAGGCGATGGCGAAGATGCCAGCGTTGAGCACCGCGTAGTAGCTGAACAGCCCCACGTGGTTGCCACTGCCGGTGGACAGCCACAGCGGTGCCATGAAGCCGGCGAGGATGCCCAGCACCGCCAACGTGCGCGAATTCTGCACCACCGCCAGCACGCACAGGCCGGCCACCAGCGCGATCGAACTGGCGAAGGCAAACCCGGGGTTGAGCAGCTCGAACCGTTTGAAGGCGGCGAAGATGGTCAGCAGCAACACGCCGATGGCACCGCCCTGCAGTGCCAGTGCGAACAGGCGCCGGCGCTCGCGCTGATGCCAGCCGAACGCCAACAGGCCCAGCGCACCCACCGTGACGCCGGCCAGGCGCAGCTCGATCGGCAACACCAGCCAGCCCTGGTCGCTGACGTACTTCAACAGCGCAGCAACACCGGCCAGCAGTACCAGCATGCCGATCTTGACCGGCACGTTGCCCTCGGTGAACCAACGCTTGACCGCGCCAATGCCGCGCTCGATGAAGTTGGGCAGTGCCGGTTCGGGGGGCAACGGCGGCTGCACCGGCGCGGGTGGCACCGGCGGTGGTGCGACCGGGCGCGGCGCCTCCACTGCCGCAGACACCGCTTCGCGCACCGGCGGTGGCGTTGGCTGGGGCGGAGGCGGTGCGGCAGCCGCCACCGGCCGCAGGAACGGCGGATCGGCGCCGGCCACAGGCAGGGGCGCAGACCGTTCCGGCGCAGGCTCGGCTGCAACCGGCCGGGCGGCCGGCGCGGCAGCCATGGCGGCCTCCAGCGCGGCCACACGGCGGCGCAGGCCGGCAATCATCACCAGCGCCACCACCAGCAGCAGCGGGATGGCCAGCAGAACCAGTACCACCAGGGCTATGAGTGCTTCCATTGCATGCTTCCATTGCAATCCCGCGCCCCAGCGGCAGCGGTCGACCGGCCCATGCTACGACAGGGCTGGCCCCATAAACGACGAACCCCGGCCAGGCCGGGGTCCGCGTGCGATCTTCGCCGGCCTTACTTGGCGGCGACAACCTTGGCCATTTCCAGGCACTTGTTGGAATAGCCCCACTCGTTGTCGTACCACGACACGAGCTTGACGAAGGTGCCGTCCAGGGCGATGCCGGCGTCTGCGTCGAACACCGAGGTGTGGGTTTCACCGACGAAATCGGTGGCCACCACCTTGTCTTCGGTGTAGCCCAGGATGCCCTTCAGCGCGCCTTCGCTCTGTGCCTTCACTTCGGCGCAGATCTCGGCGTAGGTGGCTTCCTTTTCCAGCTCGACGGTCAGGTCGACCACCGACACGTCGGAGGTCGGGACGCGGAAGCTCATGCCGGTCAGCTTCTTGTTCAGTTCCGGAATGACCACGCCGACGGCCTTTGCCGCACCGGTGGACGACGGAATGATGTTTTCCAGGATGCCACGGCCGCCGCGCCAGTCCTTGTTGGACGGGCCATCGACGGTCTTCTGGGTGGCGGTGGCCGCATGCACCGTGGTCATCAGGCCACGCTTGATGCCCCACTTGTCGTTGATGACCTTGGCCAGCGGGGCCAGGCAGTTGGTGGTGCACGACGCGTTGGAAATGATGGCCTGGCCGGCGTAGGTCTTGTCGTTCACGCCGAACACGAACATCGGCGTGTCGTCCTTCGACGGGGCCGACATGATGACCTTCTTCGCGCCCGCATCGATGTGCTTCTGCGCGGTTTCCTTGGTCAGGAACAGGCCGGTGGCTTCCAGCACCACGTCGGCGCCGACTTCGTCCCACTTCAGGTTGGCCGGGTCGCGTTCCTGGGTCAGGCGGATCTTCTTGCCGTTCACCAGCAGGTCGTTGCCCTGCACGGCCACGTCGGCCTTGAAGCGGCCGTGCACGGAGTCGTACTTGAGCATGTACGCCAGGTAATCCGGCTCCAGCAGATCGTTGATGGCCACGATTTCGATGTCGTCGCCGAAGTTCAGCACCGCCGAGCGCAGGACGTTACGCCCGATGCGACCGAAACCGTTGATACCAACCTTGATTGCCATGTTCTCAAGCTCCTGCGGCCGCGACGGGTGCGGCGGGATGGATAGGGCCCACAAGTCTAGCAAACCGGGGCTGGCCACCGTGGGCCAGCCCCCGCGCCAGAGGGCGGGCGGACAGGATTTGATCCGGATCAAAGCGTTAGCGCGGCGTGAGGCCGAGACTGTCGCCATCCACCCAGCAACGAGATCACCCCCATGCGCAAGACCTCCCCCCTGATCCTGGCCGGCCTGGCCGCCGCCCTGTCCCTCGCCGCCGCCCCGGCCATGGCCCAGTCCAAGGGTGACTGGACCGTCTCGGCCGGCGTCCACCAGGTGGCGCCGAAGTCGAACAACGGCTGGCTGGCCGGCCACACCCTGAAGGTCGACGTCGACAACGACGTCAAGCCGACCATCACCGGCGAGTACTTCATCGCCGACAACCTGGGCATCGAAGTGCTGGCCGCGCTGCCGTTCAAGCACGACATCAACATCAACGGCCTGGGCCGCGTGGGCAGCACCAAGCAGCTGCCGCCGGTGGTGACCCTGCAGTACCACTTCAACAGCAAGGGCAAGGTCTCGCCGTTCGTCGGCGCCGGCGTGAACTACACGACCTTCTTCAGCGAAGACACCACCGGCGCATTGGCCGGCAGCAAGCTGAAGCTGCAGGATTCGTGGGGCCTGGCCGCGCATGCCGGCATCGACTTCGCGATCGGCGAGAAGGGCGCCCTGCGCGTGGACATGCGCTGGATCGACATCGACAGCAAGGTGAAGTTGAACGGCGAGAAGATCGGCACAGTCAACATCGATCCGCTGGTCTACGGCGCGTCGTACGTCTTCAAGTTCTAAGCGTGTGCCGGGCGCGGGGGCTTCCCCCCGCTCCCCCGCTGAACGCAAAACCCTCGCAGCATGTTGCCCCGGTCTTTGCCGGGGCTTTTTTTTGGAAAGCATGCAGAGGCGCGCTCTTCTGTAGAGCCGAGCCATGCTCGGCTATCGCGCGGAGCGCGCAGGTACCCGAAGAAGATCAGCCGAGCATGGCTCGGCTCTACAGAAGCATGAACGGGCCGCCTTTCAGTCGATTATTGATCCGGCGCCACTTCCACCCGGTTGCGGCCGCCTTCCTTGGCGCGGTACAGCGCTGCATCGGCCCGCGCCAATGCCTGTTCCAGCGTATCGCCACCATCATCATGCCAGCGTGCCACACCGATGCTCACGCTCACCACCGGGGCCGCATCCGAATCGGCATGTGCGATCGCCAGCGCCTGCACCTGTTGCCGAAGCTGCTCGAAAGGCGCTGATTCCGGTTGTCCCGGCGCCCAGTGCCCCAGCGCCACGAACTCTTCGCCGCCGTAGCGTGCCACCACCGAGTCGCTACCACGCAGCTGAGCAGCCAGGGTCGTCGCCACCGCATGCAGCACGGTGTCACCGGCGGGATGGCCGTGGTGGTCGTTGTAGCGCTTGAAGTAGTCGATATCGATCATGGCGATGCGCAGTGCGCCACGCGCATGCGGTGTACGCAGATAGCGCTGGAAGATCTGGTTGGCCTGGCGATCGAAGGCGCGCCGGTTCAGCAGGCCGGTCAGCCCATCGTGGTTGGCCAATGCATCCAGGCGTTGCTCGGCCCGCCACGTTGCACGCGCCTGCCGTTCGGAAATGTGGCTGCCGACAATGCCGGCCAGGTTGCTGGCCAGCACGAACATCACGCTCTGCAGCATCTGCGCCCAGTGCCGGCCCACCTGCAGCTCGGCCAGCACGAAGGCCAGCGCGATCAGGGTTCCGGTCAGCGTCGCTACCCCGAAGCGCAGCCCGCACAGAAAGTAGTTCAACAACAGGAACAGGCTGATGCCTTCGTAGGGGTAGTCCACGCCGGCACGGTGCGCGGTCCAGATCATGGTCACCAGCGCCAGCCCGCTGACCAGCACGACGCTGCCGCCCAGCCACTGCAGGTGGCGCCGCAGCACCGGCACGAAGGTCAGCGCGACGCCGAGCAGCAGTGCCGGCAGCAGAACGCCCAGCCGCCAGCGCAGCACCGGCGCGTGCACGTCCGGCGGCAACCAGTAGGTATCGAGCACGGCAAAGCCCAGCGAGAACGCCCCGGCCACGGCGCAGGCCCAGCGCATGCGCCAGACCACCTGGGCATCGAACGCGGCAGCGAACCCGTCGTCATCGGGATGCCCGGCCATGATGCGCCTGTCCGTGATCGCCATCGGCCCCTCCCCGCATGTGCACGGGCCACCCTAGCGGCCGCCGCATCAAGGCCGCGTGGCGAACACCAGGCGTGATCAAGCCCGGGCCTGCAGAGGCCCGCTAGAATGTGCGCATGAAAGCCCTGCACTCCCTGTTCCTCGCCGCCGCCCTGGCGCCGGCCCTGCTGTCCGCTTCCGCCCCGGCCCATGCCTGGGGCGCACAAGGCCACCGCCTGGTTGCCGAAGTCGCCGACGCCCGCCTCACCCCCACCGCCCGCGCCGAAGTGGACCGTCTGCTGGCCACCGAGCCAGACGCCACCCTGGCCAGCATCGCGCCCTGGGCCGACCAGCTGCGCGCCAAGGACCCCGGCCTGGGCCGTCGCTCGGCCGGTTGGCACTACGTCAACATCGCCGAAGACAACTGCCACTACGAAGCACCGAAGCACTGCAAAAGCGGCAACTGCATTGTCGAGGCACTGAAAGCACAGAGTGCCATCCTCGGCGACCGCAGCCTGACCGACGGCGAGCGCCTGCAGGCGCTGAAGTTCGTCGTGCACCTGGTGGGTGACATCCACCAGCCGATGCACGCCGGCTACGCCCATGACAAGGGCGGCAACGATTTCCAGCTGCAGTTCGGCAACCGCGGTACCAACCTGCACTCGCTGTGGGACAGCGGCATGCTCAACACCCGCAAGCTGGACGATGCCGGCTACCTGCCGCTGCTGCAGAGCCAGCGCGCGCCGAAGCTGGCACGCCAGTCCAACCCGCAGCGCGACCCGCAGGCCTGGGCCGAGGCCAGCTGCCGCATTTCCATGCAAGCTGGCGTTTATCCGGCCACGCGTAAGATCGGTGATGAATACACCGAGCGCTACCGGCCGCTGGCCGAAGCGCAGCTGCGACTGGCCGGCGAGAACCTGGCGCAGTTGCTGAACCGCGTGCTCGGCACGCGCTGAGGAGCGTTCCAATGTCGGTCCAGGTACAGTCGTTCTTCCACCGTGACAGCAACACCTTCAGCTATCTGGTCAGCGACCCGGCAAGTGGCGAGGCAGCGCTGATCGACCCGGTACTGGACTACGACCCGGATACCGACGCCAGCAGCGAAGCACCGCTGCGCGACGTGCTGAATGCCATCGAACAACAAGGCCTGCAGCTGCGCTGGCTGCTGGAGACGCATGCCCACGCCGATCATGTGTCGGCAGGGCGCCGGCTCAAGCACCGCTTTCCGCAGGCCACGCTGGGCATCGGCGAAGGCATCCGTGCGGTGCAGGCCACTTTTGCGCCGCGCTACGGCCTGCAGCTTCCGGCCGCCGATGAGATCTTCGATCGCCTGTTCAGCGATGGCGAGACCTTCGCTCTGGGCGAACTGCGCTGTCAGGTGATCGCCGTGCCCGGCCACACCAGCGACAGCATCGCCTATCTGATCGGCGATGCGCTGTTCACCGGCGACTCGCTGTTCATGCCCGATGGCGGCACCGCCCGCTGCGATTTCCCGGGCGGCGATGCCGCGCAGTTGTACCGCTCGATCCAGCGTCTGCTGGCCCTGCCCGATGCGACGCGCGTATTCGTCTGCCACGACTACGGCCCGGGTGGCCGCGGGTTCGCCAACGAGACCACCATCGGCGAACAGCGCGCGCACAACATCCACGTGCACGACGGCGTGGCCGAGGCAGAGTTCGTCAGCGTGCGCCAGGCCCGCGATGCGACGCTGGAAGAACCGAAGCTGATGCAGCCCGCAGTGAAGGCCAACATCCAGGGCGGGGCCTGATCCACGCCGCTGCGCCCGCCGGGCATGGCCCGGCGCTACCCCGGTCATCGCGAGCGATCATTTTCCCTGCGTGCGCACCACGTGCCGTCCCTTCACGATCTCGAACGTGAAGGCGTACTGCAGGGTGACCGCTACCGGCTCGACGCGCTCGGCGCCGCGGCAGTCGCCGCGGTCGGCAGGCACCTTGCCGGCCGCGAAGTGGCAGACCGCTGCGGACGAGTACTTCCACATCGCCACGGCTTCCTGCGCAGCCTGCAGCAGGGGCGCGTTCTCGCGTGCAGCCCCTGCCGCGCACTCCGGGCGATCGGTCAATGGCAGGCTGCGCTCGACGTCGCCGTTGGCATCAACCACCACCTGCAGGCAGATTGTGGTCGGCGCCAGTTCCGCGCGCGGGTCGCTATCCCCGACCTCCGGGTCCGGTGCCGCGTACAGTTGCGGCATCCGGTAGCCCTCGGTCGCACCCAGCGAATACACCTGCAGCTGCCCACTGCCGCCGCCCGCCTGCGGCTGCAGGCGCTGGTGACCGACATTCTCGCTGCGGGTATCGACGGTGGTCAGGCGATCCTGGGTTGCACACCCCACCAGCAGCGCTGCCATCATCAACAGCGGCGCGGACTTCACTTCGCGTCCTCGGTGTCATCCATGGCGTAGGTGATCGGAATGCGTACGGCACCGGCCACCGGCTTGCCGTTCTTCACCGCGGGACTATAGGTCCAGCTGCGCGCGGCGGCGACGGAGACGGCGTCGAACACCCCCGGATTGGTCGCACTGAGTACCCGCACATCGGTCGGATGGCCCTGTGCATCCACTTCGATGCGCAGATTGACCACGCCTACCTGGCGTTGCTCGACGGCGGACTTCGGATAGGACGGCGGCGGCATCTTGTCCACCTGGATCGGCCGGTCCAACCCCGCCTTGGCCGCATCGTCCTGCGCATGTTCGAACGGCTCGACACCGATCCGGGTGCCACCGGCCGCACCGCCCTGGCTGGCCCATGCCACCGCCCCCATGCCCACACACAACCCGACCACCAGCACCTGCCCGGACACCCACGGCAATGCCTTCCGCTTGGACTGCTTCAACATGGCGATACGCTCCTTCAACACGGGTTGGCTGCGCCAATGGCAAACCGCGGGCGCAACCGGGTGGACCAGCTGCGCCTTCAGCAGCGTGCTGGCATAGAGGCCGCGCAGCGCAGGCTGCGGACCGATGGTGCGGGCATCGCAGGCCAGTTCCTGATCGCGCAGGAAGCGGCGTGCGGCCCATGGCAGCAGCGGGTGGAACCAGAACACCACGCGCGCCAGCAGCAGCGCGCCGTTGGCCCAGTGATCGCCGTTGCGACGGTGGTTGCGCTCGTGCTGCAGGATCAGGTTCTGCTCCTGTGCGGTGAACTGCTGGTCGAATGCCGGGCCGACCACGATGCGCGGTCGCCACAGGCCCACCAGCGCGGGCAGGCCGGGATCGCCGCTGGCCTGCCAGCTGCCATCGGTGCGCGGCGTCAGTGGACCCATCCGCCGTTCGAAACGGAGTTGTGCGCGCAGGTCGCGCAGCAGGCAGATGCCCGCGCCCAGCGCCCACAGCGCGAACAACAGCCCTGCCCATGGCAACGACGGCCCGTTCAGAGCATCGATGGCACCGGGCATCACTTTCAGCGGCAGCGTGGGTACCTGCTGCAACAACGCAACCTGCGGCAACGGCAGCATCAGTGCCACCAGCAGCATCGGCAGCAGCCACCAACTGCGGTAGGCCAGACCCACACCGCCCATCCGCACCAGCAGCGGCCGCATTACTGCCAGCAGGATCACGCCCACCGCCAGCCACAGGCTGGCCTGCCACAGTCCGTCGAGCAGCTCAGTCATGGTCCAGCTCCTGGATCAGCTTCTTCAGTTCGGCGATGTCCTGTGCGCTCAACTGGCCACGTTCGCTGAAGTGCGCGACCAGCGGCGCCACGCGCCCCTCGAAGACACGCCCGATGAAGTCCTGGCTCTGCGCCTCCACCCAAGCCTGGCGCTGCAGCAGCGGCCGGTACAGGTAACGCCGTCCATCGCGCTCGGCGGCAATCGCGCCCTTGGTCAGCAGGCGGTTGAGCAGGGTCTTGATGGTCGGCTCGGCCCAGTCGCGATGGGCCAGCGCGGCCACCACGTCATCGGCGCTACGCGGTGCCTGCTGCCACAGCACCTCCATCACAACGGCTTCGGCTTCGCTGATCGGGGTCATGGTTTACATCCGTAATCGACAACACGATTACGCGCGTAATCGAATCATCTGTCAAGCCCCTCGACTCCGGGTTCATCCCGGCTGCGTCAGCATCGATTCCTCCCGCCCCAGGCCCCGGATGAAAGCACTGTCCAAGAAGGAATTACCGGTCGAGCAGGCGCGCCGCTTCCTCGAACCCGGCCCGATCGTGCTGGTCAGTACCGCGTGGCAGGGCCAGCGCAACCTGATGACGATGGGCTGGCACATGGTGATGGGCTTTTCGCCGTCGCTGGTCGCCACCTACCTGTGGAATGAAAACCACAGCCATGCACTGGCCGTCAGTAGTGGCGAGTGCGTGATCAACGTACCCGGCGTGGAGCTGCTCGATACCGTGGTCGACATCGGCAACTGCAGTGGCCGCGAGTTCGACAAGTTCGCGCGTTTCGGGCTGGATGCAGTACCTGCGCGCGAGGTTGGCGCGCCGCTGGTCGGACAATGCCATTCCTGCTTCGAATGCCGTCTTTACGACGACAGCCAGGTGCAATCGAACAACCTGTTCATCTGGGAAATCGTGCGCGCCCACGTCGCGCCCCGGCCGAAGCTGCCGCGCACGGTGCATTACCGCGGCGATGGGCAGTTCATGGTGTCCGGCGCGGAAGTCTCGCGTCGACGGCGGTTCAAGCCCGACATGCTGTAATGCCCGCACTCCCCCACACGCAGGACCGCCCCGCATGACCGAACACCTCACCGACCTGGACGCCGCCGTCGACTGGTTGTTTGCGCGCGTGGACGGGCCGCTGCGGATCGGGGCACCGCTGGCACTGGGCAAGCCACACCGGCTGCTCAATGCCCTCTACGCACGCGTCGAGCACGACCCTTCGCGGCCGCTGCAGCTGTATACCGCGCTGTCGCTGAACCCGCCGAAGGCGCGCGGCAACGGTCTGGAAGCGCGCTTCCTGGCGCCGTTCGCGCAGCGCCATTTCGGCGACGATTTCCCGCGCCTGGCCTATGCCGATGCGATCGCGCGCGACGCGTTGCCGGCACATGTGCAGGTGGAAGAGTTCTACATGCAGTCCGGCGCCCTGCTCGGGTCGCGCCAGGCGCAGTCCAGCTATACCAGCCTGAACTACACCCATGCCGCCGACGCGGTGGCGCAGCGCGCACCGCAGGTGATCGTGCAGAAGGTGGCGATGCGCCCGAACGACCGCCGGCTTTCCCTGTCGTGCAACAACGACATTACCCAGGACACGCTGGATGCGATGACCGCGCGCGGCCTGCAGCGCCCATTGATGATCGCCGAGATCGATCCGCAGCTGCCCTATATGGGCGGCTCGGCCACGGTCGATGTGTCGTTCTTCGATCTGGTGATCACCCCGCCACCGCCGTACCCGGCGCTGTTCGGGCTGCCGCGGCAGCCGGTCGGCGATGCCGACTACGCCATTGGCCTGTACGCCAGCACGCTGGTGCGCGACGGCGGCACCCTGCAGATCGGTATCGGCACGCTGGCCGATGCGCTCAGCCATGCGCTGGTGCTGCGCCACACCGACAACGCGCGCTACCGCCGCGTGCTGCACGCGCTGGATCCGCAGCTGGCCAGCCACCCACTGGTGCAGGAAATCGGCGGGCTGGATCCGTTCGAAGTGGGCCTGTACGGCTGCAGCGAGATGCTCAACGAGGGCTTCCGCCGGCTGGTGCAGACCGGGGTGATCAAGCGCAAGGTGCACGACGACCTGGCGCTGATGCAGCGCATCGAAAATGGCAGCACGCTGTCCATCGACCACGCCACCCTGGCCGCCGAGGGCGAGTACCTGCACGGCGCGTTCTACCTGGGCTCGCCGGAGTTCTACGAGTGGTTGCGCACGCTGCCGGAAGATGAGTGTCGTGCGATCGGCATGCGCCGCATCAGCGAGATCAACCAGCTGTACGGTGGCAACGAAACGCTGGAACGCCTGCAGCGCCGGCACGCGCGCTTCTTCAATTCCTGCATGATGGCCACCGCGCTGGGTGCAGCGGTGTCGGACGCGCTGGACGATGGCCGCGTGGTGTCCGGCGTGGGTGGCCAGTACAACTTTGTGGCGATGGCGCATGCCCTGCCGGAAGCGCGCAGCGTGCTGATGTTCCGCGCCGCGCGCGATGACAAGGGCCGGCGCGAGTCCAACGTGCGCTGGAACTACGGGCACACCACCATCCCGCGCCACCTGCGCGATATCTACCTGAACGAGTACGGCATCGCCGACCTGCGAGGTCTGACCGACGAGGACTGCGTGCATGCGATGACCGCGATCACCGAAGCCCCGTTCCAGGGCGATCTGCTGCAGCAGGCACATGCCGCGCGCAAGCTGCTGGCGACCGCGCAACCGCACCCGGTGCGCCTGCAGCGCAATACGCCGCAGGCATTGGCGGCAGCGCTGGCACCGTTCCGCGTCGATGGCAGCCTGCCGGACTATCCGTTGGGCAGCGACTTCAACGAGATCGAGCAGGTGCTGGTGAAAGCGCTGGGTTGGCTGAAGGCCAACACGCAGACCCGCGGCGACAAGCTGCGTACCGTCTGGGCAGCGTTGCGGCAACCGGCCGGCGACGGCGATGCGGTGTACCTGCAGCGCATGGGTCTACAGGCCCCGACGGATTTCGCAGAGCGCCTGGACGCGCGACTGCTGCGCCTGGCGCTGGCACGCACTGCCTGAGAAAGGGGGACGGAGGGGATCAAGTCGTTCATGCACAGACGACTTGATCCCCTCCGTCCCCTTTTTCATCCATGCATGGCGTGGATCTACCGCTCTATCCTCACTGCATCCTCAAGATACAGGCGGGCAATGGGCGGATGCTCTCGATGCTCGACCTGCCACAGGTCATAGGCCGCCTGCATCGCCAGCCACATACGAGCACTGCCGAGGCCCGCAAGTTCAAGACGGTGCGCGAGTTCAGCAGAGATGCCGGCGTGCCCGTTGATGATGGTCGACAGCTGTCCACGGGAATAACCAAGGTGCTGCGCCAGCGCACTGATGGACATGCTGATCGCCGGCAGGATGTCTTCGCGCAGCGATTCTCCTGGATGCGGCGGATCAAGCAACGGCATCGAGCAGACTCCTAGTGGTAATCAAGGTAATCGACCAGTTCGACGTCGAGCCCACGAAAGCGGAACACCAATCGCCAACTCGCCGAGACATTCACAGCCCAGTAGCCGCTATAGCTTCCGTGCAGGGGATGCAGGCGATTTCCGGGCAGCCCCATGTCTCCAGGCAGCCGGGCTTGATCCAACTGCAGAAGCAAACGCCGCAACCGAGCCACATGATCGGCACGGACTCCGGAAATGTCGCCCCGCTCATAGAGCGCCTTCAGGCCCTTATGCCTGAAGCTGACGATCATGCAGCACTAGTGTAAGGCCACACCTTACACTCCGCAAATCCAGTATAGGTTTCTGCGCCGCGCTTGTTGACCATTTTTACTATTGAGGTTGTCTCGGCAGACTCTCCTTTTCGCAAGGAACGCAGGCCAGATGAAGAGGCCAACGCGACAGCGGCGCCGTCGGGCGGAACACGCCGTCCCCTTTTCTCGTCCACGCATGGCGTGGATCTACCCAGGAAAACGAGAAAGGCCGGCGTGCGCCGGCCTTTCCTGCATCACGCTGCGATGCTGCTTACAGCGCCTTGGCCGCTTCCACCACGTGGGCGGTGGTGATGCCGAAGTGCTTGTACAGCTGATCGGCCGGCGCCGAGGCACCGAAGGTGTCGATACCGACCACAGCACCGTCCAGGCCGACGAACTGGCGCCAGAAACCGGTGACGCCGGCTTCCACGGCCACGCGCTTGCGCACGGCATTTGGCAGCACCGATTCACGGTAGGCCGCATCCTGGCGCAGGAACACGTCGGTGGACGGCATCGAGACCACGCGGGTCTTGATACCGGCCGCGTCCAGCTGGGCCTTGGCTTCGGTGGCCAGCGAGACTTCCGAGCCCGTGGCGATCAGGATCACGTCCGGGGTACCGGCAGCATCGGCCAGCACATAACCGCCGCGCTCGATCTGGGCAATCTGCTCGGCGCTGCGCGGCTGGTGCGGCAGGTTCTGGCGGCTGAACACCAGGCAGCTCGGGCCGTCCTGGCGGGTGATCGCGGCCTTCCAGCTCACCGCCGACTCGACCGCATCGCACGGACGCCACACGTCGTTGTTCGGGATGTAGCGCAGCGAAGCCAGGTGCTCCACCGGCTGGTGGGTCGGGCCGTCTTCGCCCAGGCCGATCGAGTCGTGGGTATAGACGTGGATGGCGTGGGCCGGGATCAGCGCGCTCATGCGCACGCCGTTGCGGGCGTAGTCGCTGAACACCAGGAAGGTGGCGTCGAACGGAATGAAGCCACCGTGCAGGGCCAGGCCATTGGCAATGGCGGTCATGCCGAACTCGCGCACGCCGTAGTACACGTAGTTGGCGTTGGCGTCGTCGCTGGCAACGGACTTGCTGCCCTTCCACAGGGTCAGGTTGGAGTGCGCCAGGTCGGCCGAGCCGCCGACGATTTCCGGCAGCAGCGGAGCATAGGCTTCAATGGCCAGCTGCGAGGCCTTGCGCGAGGCGATCGTCGGGCCTTCAGCCGCCACCTGGGCGATGTAGGCATCGGCCTTGGCAACGAAGTCGGCCGGCAGTTCGCCGTGCGAACGACGGGTCAGTTCGGCGGCCTCGCCCGGGTACTGGCTGGCGTACTTGTCGAACAGCTGTTCCCACTCGGCCTGGCGCAGGGTGCCGGCGCCATTGGCGCGCCAGCCGTCGTAGATCGCCTGCGGGATCTCGAACGGACCGTACTCCCAGCCCAGCTGCTTGCGGGTGGCTTCCAGTTCGTCCTTGCCCAGCGGTGCGCCGTGGCTGGATTCCTTCCCCGCCTTGTTCGGCGAACCAAAACCAATGGTGGTGCGGCAGCAGATCAGGGTCGGCTTGTCGCTCTGCGACAGCGCGGCCTCGATGCCGGCCTTGATGCTTTCCGGGTCGTGGCCATCGACGTCACGGACCACGTTCCAGCCATAGGCTTCGAAACGCTCCGGGGTGTTGTCGGTGAACCAGCCCTCGACGTTGCCGTCGATGGAGATGTGGTTGTTGTCCCAGAAGCAGACCAGCTTGTGCAGGCCCCAGGTACCGGCCAGCGACGCCGCTTCATGCGATACGCCTTCCATCAGGCAGCCATCGCCCATGAACACCCAGGTGCGGTGGTCGACCACTTCCAGCTCCGGGCGGTTGAAGCGCTGTGCCAGCAGCTTCTCGGCCAGGGCGAAGCCCACGGCGTTGGCGAAACCCTGGCCCAGCGGGCCGGTGGTGGTTTCCACGCCCGGGGTCTCATGGCGCTCCGGGTGGCCGGCGGTGTGGCTGCCCAGCTGGCGGAACAGCTTGAGCTGCTCGATCGGCAGGTCGTAACCGCTCAGGTGCAGCAGCGCGTACTGCAGCATCGAACCATGGCCGTTGGACAGCACGAAACGGTCGCGGTTGAACCAGTGCGGGTTGCTCGGGTTATGGCGGAGGTAGTCGTTCCAGAGGACTTCGGCGATGTCGGCCATGCCCATGGGCATGCCGGGGTGGCCGGACTTTGCGGTTTCAACCGCATCGGCGGCAAGGAAGCGGATGGCGTTGGCCAACTGGCGACGGGTAGGCTGCGTCATGGTTCTGTCGGAATCGGGAGGCGGCCGCGGACGTGCGGGCGGCCTATTGTCCCATAGTCGCCGGGCGGGGGGTCGGTTCACCTTGTCCGGTCGTGCCGGTCGCTGGCCGGCAGCGTCGTGATCTCCGCTGGATTCCGCATGTGAAAAGGGGTCGGATACCTTTCCCTGCGGAAAGGAATCCGACCCCGATCAGGTCGCCAGCAGTGGCCTTGGACTCAGTCCTGGTGGGGCGTCAGCGCCGGGCCGTCGTGGGACTCGCCCTTGGCCACCAGCGTGGTCAGGGCCAGGTCGCCAGTCACGTTCAGCGCGGTACGGCACATGTCCAGGAAGTGGTTCACGCCCAGGATCAGGCCGATGCCCAGCGGGTTCACGCCCACCATCGCGCAGATCATCGCCACCACCGGCAGCGAGCCCGAGGGCACGCCGGCCGTGCCGATGCCACCGAGGATGCAGACCGCCATCACCATGATCTGCTGGCCGATGCTCAGGTCCACGCCGAAGAACTGGGCCAGGAAGATCACCGTCACGCCCTCGAACAGCGCAGTGCCGTTCTGGTTGGCGGTGGCGCCCACGGTCAGCACGAAGCGCGACACGCGCTGCGGCAGGCCCATCTGGTCGGCCACGCGCAGCGCGGTCGGCAGGGTGGCGTTGCTGGAGGCGGTGGAGAACGCCATCACCGTCGCTTCCTGGGTATCGCGGAAGAACGACAGCGGCGAGCGGCCGGACAGCCACACGGCGGTGCCGTAGGTCACGACCATGTGCAGGCCCAGTGCCAGCACCACCACGCCCACGTAGGCGCCCAGGCGGATGATCAGTTCGAAGCCGAACAGCGCGGCCAGGTTGAACATGAAGCAGGCCACCGCATACGGGGCCAGGCGGATGACCAGGTTGATCAGGGTCATCGAGATTTCGAACACGCCTTCGATGGCACGGCGCAGCGGGGCGACCTTCTCGTCGTCGGTCAACACCATGCCGATGCCGAACATCAGCGCGAAGAACATCAGCGACAGGATCGCGCCGTTGTCGGACGCGGCCTGCAGCACGTTGCTCGGCACGATCGACAGCAACATGTCCATGCCCTTCGGCGTGCCATGGATGCCGGCAACGATTTCCTTGCTGCGCTCTGCGTTCTCCGACAGCATCATCGCGGCCACCTGCGGATCCACGCCGGCGCCCGGCTTGAGCAGGTTGACCAGCACCAGGCCGATGCCCACGGCGATGCCGGACAGCAGCACGGTATAGGCCAGGGTCTTCCAGCCGATGCGGCCAAGGGCGCGGATGTCGCCCATCTCCGACACGCCCATGATCAGCGCCGAGAAGATCAGCGGCACGATCAGCATGAAGATCAGGTTGAGGAACAGGCCCGACGCCGGGGTGGTGACGTAGTCCATTACCCACTTGGCACCGGCCTGCAGACCTTCGACGCTGCCGCCCAGGGCGTGCACGATCAATCCCAGGACCAGGCCGATCGCAAAGCCGATGCCCATCTTCCAATGCAGGGGCAACTTCTTCTTGTCGGCAGCAGCTGCTGTCATGCGTGGGTTTCCTCGAAAAATGAATGCACTCTAACAAAGCTCGCAAGCGGCGCCGGTTCAGGTTCGCCGCGGCGGATACAGCGGCGCCAGGCCAGTGTCAGCGGTGATCGCCGCCGCCGACCAGTGCGGTCCGTCACGGAAGACCCCGCGCAGGCGCGTGCGCAGCGGCGCCAGATCACCCTGCCCGCCCCAGCGGGCCTGTTGCAGGTCCTGCAGCACCTGGCGCTGGGCCGGGTCATCCAACCGGGCGATGACCTGCTCGATGCGTTCAACGCCGGCCATCGCGCATAGCTGAGCTTCTACCTGATCGAAGCCTTCACCATCCAGCGCGCGGCGCAGTTCGGCCAGGCCGGCACGTCCCGTCGCCACAGCCGGCACAGCCCCCCTGCCCGCCTCAGGCGGCGCCACGCGCGGGCGACGGCCACGCTGCCAGCCCCACAGCAAGGTCAGCAGCCACAGCAGCGCCAAGCCGATAGCGGCGCCCATCCATGGCCACGGACGCTCGGCCAGGCCGCTGGCGCGCGGATCGGTGGCCGCGATACGGCTGTCCTGGCCATCGCCCCCCGGCAGCGCAGCATCGGTGTCGATCGGCGGCAGCGGCGCAGGTGAAGCACTGCCACCGCCATTACCGGCTGCGACGGCGAGTGTCAGGTCCGGCAGCTTCGCTTCCTGTGGCTTGCCCGCACGAACATCCCACCACGGCAGGCGCGGCCCCGGCACCACCAGCGAACCCGGCTGGCGCGGCACGATCGAATAGCGGCGGGTGATCTTCAGGCGCGGCGTGCTGCCGTTGAAGCTCTCTTCGTACTGCGCCGGTTCGGCGAACACCTGTGCGGCGCTGCCGACGTCGGGCACCGGCAGGTCGGTGAACTGCGCGCGGGTGGCACCGTCGGCAATCGCCTCGACCACCACGTTGGCCGCCTCACCGGTACGTGCGCTGGTCGGTGCACTGGTGTAGCGCAGCTGCAGGCCCTGCAGCGGCAACCATGGCTGCGGCGCCTGCGCCGGCTGTGCCTGTACCTGCAACGTGCGGTCGGCGCCGGTGGCATTCATGCGCCCGTCGCCGCCGCCGAAGAAATCGTCGAAGAAGCCACCGGCACTGCGCCCACTGAAGCGCGCACCGGCCAGCCGGAGTGCACCGCTGCGCTCGGGAACAAGCAGGAAGCGCCGCTCGACCACGTTGTAGCGACGGCCATTGACCTGCCGCACATCGGTGCGGTCATCGCCCACCCGCTGCAACGACGCGCCTGCCGGGGTATCCAGCACCAGTTCGCCGGACGCCAGCTGCGAGGCGAAATACAGCCGCACCACCACGCCCACGCTCTGCTGCACATACGGCGTCTCGTCATCGACAACGGTTTCGATGAAGGCCACCGCGTTGCTGTCGGGGCCGGCCACGGCAGCGGCATCCACCTGAAGGGTCAGCGGCACGGTACGTGCACTGCCCACCTGCAGACCCGGCACCACCAGTGCACCGCTGCGCCGCGGCGTGAGTGCCACGCCATACAGAGTGCGCTGCTGCATGCTGCCATTGCGCCACTCCACCTGGCGGCTGCTGGTCTGCCCGCTGAGATCGAAGTCGGTACGCAACGGCGTGAAGTCCGGCGCGCCCTGGTCGCTCTCGACATTGAGCATGACCGTGTCACCCAACGCGATGCGGTCGCGGTCCAGCCACGCGCGCGGCTGCGCCCAGGCCAGCAGCGGCAGCCACAGCAGCAACGCCGCCAGTACCTGTCGGGGCCAGTGCCTGTGCATGTTGATCGCCCGCGTCATCGCCCTTCCCTCTTCCTGCGTTCGTTTTCCAGCTGGAACTTGGCCCGCAGCAATGCCCCCGGATCATCCGGCACGCGTCGCATCCACGCCTCCACCGCCTGTTGCTCCTCGCGCTGGCGCGCAGTGCTGCCGTCGCTGCCGGGCACGGGCTTGCCGTCCTGTTCGCCCTTGCCCTCACGTGCCTGCTGCATTGCCCGCTGCATGCGCTGGCGCTGCTGCTCATCGGCCCGGGCCTGTGCCTTGGCATCCTCCACCTGTGGTGGCGCCGGCTGTCCATCGCGGCCGCGCTCGCCGGGCTGCGGGCTCGACGGGTTCTTGTCGTCACCGGGCTTGGGCTGCCCCTGCTGGCCCGACTGCGGCTGGCCCTGGCCAGGATCCTGCTGGCCCTGCTGCGGCTTCTGGCCCTGCGGATTCTGCTGCCCCTGGCCGTTCTGCGGTGGCTTCTGCTGCCCGTTCTGCGGTGGTTTCTGCTGATCCTGGCCTTTGCCACCGGACTGCTTGCGCTTGCGCGCGGCATCGACCACGGCACGGTTGGCGACCGCATCGGCCATGCCGGGATGCAGCGCCAGCGCGCGGTCGTAGGCGGCAATGGCTTCGTCGTAGTGGCCCTGGCGGGCCAGTGCATTGGCCAGGTTGTACCAGCCCGCATCGCTGTCGATGCCCTCGAACTGCTTGCGGGCACCGGCGAAATCGCCATTGCGGTACGCCTGCGCACCTTCGGCCAAGCGCTGGTGCTGCACCTGGTCGGCGCGCTTCCACAGCGTGCCCTGCGCTGGCGGTGCGGCGGGCGCGGCAGGCGCCTGCGCCTGCACGTCGCTCATCCATGGCAGCAGGCCCACCGCCAGCACTGCCGCCAGCAGCGCGCGGCGGCGGAAGGCCAGCAACGCCAGCAGCATCACCGGTGGCAGCAGCCAGAACCCTTCATCACGCCATTGCTTGCCCTCGCCCGGCCGCTGCGCTGCAGTGCCTTCGCGTGCATCCAGTACGCCCAGTGCGCGCAGATCACTGGCATCGGCGGCGATGCGGGCATAGCGGCCACCGCCCGCGGTGGCCACGGCACGCAGGCTGCCTTCATCCAGCGCAGCCTGGCGGATCTGCCCACTGCCATCCCGGTACGCCGCCCCGGCGGGGGTGCCCAGGCCCAGTACCGACACCTGCAGGCCGAGGCTGCGCGCCTGCGCTGCGGCCAGTGCCGCTTCATCATCGGCGTGATCGCTGACCAGCAGGATCTGCCCCCGCAGCGCCCCGATCTGGCGCATCAACCGCGTTGCCCAGTCGATGCCGCGGTCGGCACGCTGGCCGTCACGTGGCATCACATCCGGCGACAACGCGTCCAGATACAGCGCCACATTGCTGCCGTCGTCGGTCAGCGGCGCCACGGTGTAGGCGTCCTCGGCGTAGACCACCAGGCCCACCTGTCCGCCCTGGCGGGCACGCAGCAGCTCACCCACTTTCGCCCGCGCCTGCAGCAGGCGCGACGGCGGCAGGTCGGTGGCATTGATCCGGCTGGACAGATCCAGCACGACCAGCAGCGGTGCGCTGGCCTGGAACATCGGCTGTGCCTGCTGGCGCCAGCTTGGCCCGGCCATGGCCAGCGAGGCCAGCGTCCAGCCCAGCAGGACGGCCCAGGGCAGGCGTACGCGGCGGCGCGTGCCCGCGGCCAGCAGATGCGGCAACAGGTGGGCATCCACCGCTGTTCGCCACACATCGCTGCGCCGCTGCCGGTACAGCGCCAGTGCAAGAATGACCGGCAAAGCCAGCAAGGCCCACAGCCATTCCGGGCGCAGGAAGTGCAGCGCATTCCAATCGGGAAGATTCGAAGCAAGCGCGATCATCGGCGACGCTCCGGCCACAGCCACGCCAGCACGCCCAGCAGCAACGCCACCCCCAATGGCCAGGCATAACGTTCTTCGCGCGGGCGCAGGCTCGGCCCCTTCGCGGCGATCGGCTCCAGCCGGTCCAGTTCAGCGTAGATCCCGGCCAGCTGCGCGGTATCGCGGGCGCGGAAGAACTGGCCACCGGTCATGCTGGCAATCTTCTTCAACGTGGCCTCGTCGACCGGATCCTGGTCGGCGGAAATGGGAATGCCGAACAGGCGAATGCTGCCATCGCCACCAAACGCGACGGTGTGGATGCGTACACCTTCGGCGCGGGCCACTTCCGCCGCACGCAGCGGCTCCAGCACCCCGGCGTTGCTGACGCCGTCGGTCAGCAGGATCAATACGCGCTGGCCTTCGGGTTGGCTGCGCAGGCGCTTCACCGCCAGGCCGATGGCATCACCGATGGCCGTCTCGCGACCCGCCAGGCCAACCACGCTGTCGCGCAGCTGGTCGCGCACGCTGGCCAGATCGGCCGTCAGCGGCGTAAGCGTGTAAGCGCGGTCGCCGAAGATCAGCAGGCCGATGCGGTCACCGGCACGACGATCGAGGAAGTCGGCCAACACGGCCTTGGCTGCGGTCAGGCGATCCACCGCCTGTCCACCCAGCACCATGTCGCCCTCGCCCATGCTGCCGGACACGTCCATCGCCAGCATCATCTGCCGGCCCTCCTGCGGCGGCGTGATTGCTTCGCCCAGCTGTTGCGGGCGAGCCAGTGCGACGCACAGCGCGCACCAGCCCAGCCACAACAGCAGCGTGCGCAGCCACGACACATCAACGCGGCCGCCACCGGCCAGCGCTTCCAGTTCCGTCGCTGCATAGGGCACGCGCAGCGCAGCGCCGGGATCGGCACGACGCTTCCACCAGCGCATCAGCAACGGCAACGGCAGCGCCAGCAGGGCCAGCGGCCACGCCAGCTGCAGCTCCGGCCACGGCCAGTAACTTGCCAGCAGGTTCATCGGCGCCGCTCCAGCAGCATGGCCAGATAGCGCTCGCGCGCCCAGCTGCGCAGCGCCGCCACATCGTTGGCGTCCACGCGTGGGCGATAGGCACCTTCGGCCAGCAGGCTGCGACGCGCCGCGGGCAGCGTGCCTTCCGGATCCACGCGCTGCCACCAGGCATCATCGCGCAGGGATTCACTGCCGGGCTGTGCCTGGCGCGCGGCGCGACGCAGCAGCCCTGCGATCGCCGCCAGTTCGGCAGCCGCATCGGCGGTGGTTGCCAGCTCCTGATCAAACAGCTGCAACCAGCGTTGGCGGCGTCGGCGGCGCTGCCACCACAGGAAGGCCATCGCCACCAGCAACAGCAGCACCACGCCGCCGATCATCAGATAGCCCGGTGCCGGTGGCCACCACGATGGGGCCGGCGGCACTTGGACGTCGCGCAGCGGCAGGTTCGCGCTCATGCCGGCGCCTCGGTGGGCGATGGTGCCAGCCAGGCATCGCTGGGCGCATCGGTGGACAGCACCTGTACATCGACGCGGCGCGCTCCCAGCTGGCGCCGCAGCTCCTGCAGCGGTTCGACGAAGTGTGCCTGCCAATGCGCCTGCACCTCGCTGCGCCGCAGGTCCAGGCCGATGCGCTGCTGCAGGGTCTGGAACTGCAGCGCGGCCGATGGAGGCTGCAGTTCCAATGGATCGACCAGCAGCACCAGGCTGAGGTCATGGTGCTGGGCCAGCGCACTCCAGCGCGCAGGCGGAATACGGATGGCCTGCTGCGGGTCGGCCAGCACCAGCACGCGTGCACCCGGGCGCAGGACGCGACCGGCATGGTCCAGCGCGCGCTCCAGGCCAAGGTCATCGGCCGGGGGCTGCGCATACCACCGGGTGAGCGCATCCAGCACGCGCAGCACGCCGCGCGGGCCACCTGCCGGTGCGATCGGTGGTTCACGGTCGCTGCCACGCAGGGCGCCGATGCGATCACCACGACGCTGTGCCGACCACGCGGCGACAGCACCGGCACGTGCGGCCTGCACCGATTTGAAGCGCACGCGGGTGCCGAAGTACAGGGCCGGCGAGGTATCGGCCACGATCAGGCTGACCCGCTCGCGTTCGGCCTGGAACAGTTTGGTGTGGGCACGACCGGTGCGTGCGGTCACCCGCCAGTCGATATGGCGCGCATCATCACCGGCCACGTACTCGCGTGACTCGGCATACTCCATGCCACGCCCACGCAGCGGCGACGGCGCCTGCCCCGCGTTGCCGGCGCGGCCACGGCGTGGCGGCGGCGGTCGCTGTGCAAGGCGGCGCAGCGCTACCAGTTCGGCCAGCTGCGGGCGCAGCCCGTCACCGTCGCTGACGGAAGAGGCGTGGTGCAGGGATGGATCGGCCATGCGCAGGCTCAGGGTGCCGGCACGCGGGCCAGCAGTTCCTGCACCAGGCGTTCGCCATCCCAGCCTTCGGCGGTGGCTTCGTAGCTGGGCAGTACGCGATGGCGCAGCACGTCGGCGGCAACCGCTCGCACGTCATCGGGCGTGACGAAGTCGCGGCCGGCCAACCAGGCGCGCGCACGTGCGCAGCGTTCCAGCGCGATGGAACCGCGCGGGCTGGCGCCCCAGGCAATGCGGCGGCCCAGGCCAGCGTCATAGCGCGACGGATCACGCGAGGCCAGCACCAGCTCGATCAGGTAGCGTTCCAGCGCCGGCGCCATGTGCAGGTCCAGCACTTCGCGGCGGGCATCGAACACATCCTGCATCGGCAGCTTTTCCGCCGCCGGTGCGGCTTCGCCCAGCGCGCCACGGGCGCGGTCGCGGGCCAGCCGAAGGATCTCCGATTCGGCGGCCTGGTCCGGGTAGCCGATGCGTACATGCATCAGGAACCGGTCCAGCTGTGCTTCGGGCAGCGGGAAGGTGCCTTCCTGCTCGATCGGGTTCTGCGTGGCCATCACCAGGAACAGCGGCGGCAGCGCGTAGGTGTGGCGGCCAACGGTGACCTGGCGCTCACCCATCGCTTCCAGCAGCGCCGACTGCACCTTGGCCGGCGCGCGGTTGATTTCATCGGCCAGCAGGATCGGGTGGAAGATCGGGCCGGGTACGAATTCGAAGCGGCCCTCCTGCGGGCGCCAGATCTCGGTGCCGGTCAGGTCGGCCGGCAACAGGTCCGGGGTGAACTGCACGCGGGCGAAATCCGCCTCCAGGCGCGAGGCCAGCGCACGGATCGCCGTGGTCTTGGCCAGGCCCGGAGCGCCTTCCACCAACAGGTGGCCATCGGCCAGCAGCGCGATCAGCAGGCGTTCGACCAGTGCCGCCTGGCCGACGATCTCGGCCGACAGGGCATCGCGCAGCTGGGTGAAGGCGCCATGCAGGCGGGAGGCGGCCGGCGCGGGCGGCGGCGAGACGGTTTCGGGCATCGGCGGTGGCAGGTTCATGGGGGCCTTTGACCGGCGCGGGATGGCACGGGTTCCCGACATCATCGCAGGGTGCCTTGCGATTGGCATCAAGAAAGGATGAACAGCGTCCACGCATGGCGTGGATCTACTGGACATGGGCGTCGTGGATCAACGGGTGGAAACGCAGAAGGGCCGCGCATGGCGGCCCTTCTGCGTTGCGCGGGTGGCGCGGGCTCAGTTCTGCTTGGCCACGCGCAGCACCTTCGGCGTGACGAACACCAGCAGCTCGGCCTTGTCCTTGTTGCGGCCGCGCTTCTTGAACAGGTTGCCCAGGAACGGCACGTCGCCCAGGAACGGCACCTTGCTGATGCTGCTGCGGTCGGTGAACTCGTACACGCCACCGATGACCACGGTCTGCCCATCCTCGACCAGTACCGCAGTGTTGACCTCGCGGCGGTTGATCGACGGCACCGTGCCGTAGCCCTGCAGTTCGATCAGGCGGTCGACTTCATCCTTCTTCACCTGCATGTTGAGGAACACGCGGTTGTCGTTGGTGATGGTCGGGGTCACCCGCAGTTCCAGCACCACTTCCTTGAACTGCACGTTCGGGGTGGAGCCGGCGCCACCGGCAGCACCGGTGCCGCTGATGGTGACGTAGCCGATTTCCTTGCCTTGCTTGATCATCGCCTCGCGCTGGTTGGTGGTAACCACGCGCGGGTTGGAGATCACCTCACCTCGCGACTCTTCCTGCATGGCCGACAGCTCCACGTCCAGCAGGTAGCCTGCGTTGAGGATCGACAGCGCCAGCGAGCCGGGGTTGTTGGCTGCGGCTACCGGCACACTCCAGTTCAGGCCACGGGTAATTGCCGAACCCGTCGGCACGGGCGGCGGACCGACGCGGCCGCCAGTAATCCAGTCACGTTCGGCCTTGGCATTATCCTGTGCAGCCTTGACCTGGGATTCGCGGGTCAGGCGATTGGCTTCCAGGTTGCCACTGAAATACACGTTGTCGCGGCTGCCGCTGATGCCGAACTTCGCACCCAGCTCGCGGGCGAAGGTATCGGTAGCGATGACGATACGGCTTTCGATCAGCACCTGGTCAACCGGACGGTCGATCACACCGATCAGCTCACGCATGCGCGCGATCTTCTTCGGGATGTCGCTGATCATCAGCGTGTTGGTGCGCTCGTCGGCCACGATACGGCCACGTGGAGAAAGGAAGCCACTATCCTCCTGCGATGAACTGCCTCCATTACCACTATTGTTGCTACTTCCACCGATGCCCTTGGCCTCGGTCAGCGCTTTGAAGATCTGCGTGGCGCTGTGGTAGTTGATCTGGACGTAATCGGTGACCAGGTCTTCGCGGTTCTCGATGGCGATCCGCGCGTCTTCCTTCTCCTGCTCGAACTTGGCCAGCTCAGCCTGCGGAGCGACCCAGATGACGCTGCCATCGCGACGCTTGTCCAGGCCCTTGGCGCGCAGCACGATGTCCAGCGCCTGGTCCCACGGCACGTTGACCAGGCGCAAGGTCACATTGCCCTGTACCGAATCGGAGGCCACCACGTTGAGATTGGATTCCTCGGCGATCAACTGCAGCACGGTGCGCACCGGCACGTCCTGGAAGTTGAAGGTCACCGGCTTGCCGGTGAAGCCACGCTGCCCCACCGCCTTGGCGGCCTGGGTGACGCTGCCGGCGGTGACCGCGCCCACCGCGGCGGGCGCCTGCCGCGGGCTGATCTCCACCACGTACTCGTTGCCGCTCTGGTAGGCCAGCGACTCCACCGCGCCACCGGTACTGAGCACCAGCTGGGTACCGGCACCGGACGGCTTGGCGTCGATGCGCTGCACCGGTGTGGCAAAGTCGGTGACGTTCATCGGCTTCTGCAGGTTGGCCGGCAGCCGAGCGTTACCGACATCGACCACCACGCTGTTGCCCTGCGTACGCAGATCCGGCACCGCGCCCTGGCCGTCGAACTGGACGATCAGGCGCCCGGCGCCATCATCGCCGCGCTTGAAATCGATCTTGGCCACCGACAGGCCGGCCGGCGCTGCCGCCGGAGCCACGGTGGCGCCCACCGGCTTCTCGGCCGGTGCGGCGGCCAGCGCCGGAGCGCAGGCCAGCATCAGCGCGACTCCCAACGCGCTGACACGGTTCAAGGTAGAGCGCCGGTTGGGACGCAGCCCCTTGGCTTGGTGAAAGGTCATCGTGCTATCCCCAGTAAACGATCATTGATCTTCAAGCGAGAGCGTTGCCGGCCGTTCCAGCCAGCCGCCCGCGCCATCCGGCACCAGTTCGATCAGCTCCACGTGGTCTTCGAAGACCGCCGTGACCCGCCCGTCGCTCTGCCCCAGGTACCCACCCGGGCGTACCCGGTAGGTCACCTTGTCCGGCCCCATCACCAGCGCCACGGTAGCGGCGCCGGTGCCGATGGTACCGACCATGTCCAGTGCATCCAGCGGGAAGCCTTCCAACGGCTCCTTGCGCCGGTTCGGATCCGGACGCAATCCGCCATTCCCCTGCTGCGGATTGGTCCAGGCATCGGTGAACGGATCGCGCAGGCCCTGTGCGGAGTATTCGAAGGTTTCGAACTGCTGCATCACCGGCAGCGGCTCCAGCGGCTGCGCCGGTCGTGCACGCTCGCCTTCCACCCACTTTTCAAGATTCGGCGCATCACCCGGCGTGCTGGTCACGCCGCGGCCACAGGCGGCCAGCAACAGGACCGCCAACGCCACTGCACTGCGTGCGATGTACGTGCGCATCACTTCTTGCCCCCCTTGCCGTTCTTCTTTTTCGCTTCGGCATCGGCGACAGCCTGCTGCGCCTGCACTTCCGTCTCATCCAGATAGCGATAGGTCTTGACCGTACCGGACAGCTCCAGCGCACCGCTGCGGGCGTTGCCGCTGGCCTTGTCCTTGGGCTTGAGGTTGATGTCGTGCATGGTCAGGATGACCACGCGCGGCAGCGACGCCACGCCACTGACGAAAGCACCGAACTGGTGGTAACTGCCCACCATGCGCAGCTTGATCGGCTTTTCGGCGTAGAACTCCTTGACCTGCTCCTGCTCCGGCTCGAACAGCTCGTTGGTCAGGCCGCTGGACAACGCGGTCTGCGAAATGTCGATGATCAGGTCCGGCATTTCGGTCTTGCTGGGCAGCTGCCGCAGCATCTGCTGCAGCACCTGTTCCATCTGTGCCAGCTGCTGCTTCAGCGGCGCCAGGTTCACCGCGCGTTCCTGCTGCTTGGTGAACTCGGCACGCAGGTCGACTTCCTTCGATTCCAGGCCGGCCAGTTCCTCGCGCTTGCCACTGATCAGCAGCATCCACGCAACGAACATGATCACCAGCGCCAACAGCGAGCAGAAGACGATCTTGGCCTTCTGCGGCCAGTTGCCGATGTCGTTGAAATCCAGGTTCTTCAGATCGATTTTCTGGCTCATGCGCGATCCCCCTGCAGCGGGGCGTTGAAGGCCTGCGGCGGCTGCGCCAGGCGGCTGCCCTCGGGCTTCGGCGCAGGCTTGGCAGCCGGGGCTGCCGGCTGGTTCGGCGCGGCCGGGGTGGCAGCAGGTGCGTTGACCGGAGCGGCGGCGGGGGCGGGGGCAGCCGGAGCAGCAGCGGGCTGGCCTGCGGCCGGTGCAGCAGGCGCCGCTGCATCCGGGCCGGCGGCAAGCGGGGCCACTGCGGGCGGAGCCGGCGTTGCCACCGAACCATCGGCGTTGAGGCCTGGCGTACCGGCCACTTCCTCACTCTGTGCCGGCAGCTTCACCTTGACCACGAACACATAGGGCAGCGCCTTGATGTCCGCAACCGGGCCGGTCTTGCCGTCCTTGTCCTTCTCGGGGTCACGCGCTTCGATGATCGACAGTTCCGGGTTGGTCATCCAGCCGGACGTTTCCAGGTTGCGCATGTACGCCGAAACACGGGCGTTGGACTGGGTGCGCCCTTCCAGGGTCAGCACGTCGCCTTCCTGCTTCAGCGCGGTCAGCACCAGGCCATCGGGAATCGTGCGCACCAGCGCATCGAACAGGTGCACCATCTGCGAGCGCTTGGCCTGCAGTTCTTCAATGACCTTCTTGCGGGCCAGCAGGCGTTCCTTCTGCGCGTCAAGGCGGTCGATCTCCTTGTTCTGTTCCTTGACCTTCTCGATCTCGGCTTCCAGATAGGCATTGCGGTCCATCTGGCCGCTCACCTGGCGGTCGTAATAGAACCAGATCACCAGCGACAGCAGCAGGCCACCGATCGCGGCCATGCCAAGCATTGCGTAGAACTCGCGCTGGCGTTGCTTGCGCCGCTCGGCGCGCCAGGGCAATAGATTGATGCGTGCCATCAGTCGAAGCTCCTCAGCGCCAGACCGGTGGCGATCATCAGCGCGGGGGCATCCTGGGCCAGCGCATGTGCGTTCACCTTCGGCCCCAGGGTCATCTGCGCCAGCGGGTTGGCGACCACGGTCGGCACGCCCAGCTGTTCCTCGACCATTTCCGGCAGGCCGCCGAGCACGGCGCAGCCGCCGGCCAGCACGATGTGGTCAACGCGGTTGAACTCGCTGCCTGCGTAGAAGAACTGCAGCAGGCGGCTGATCTGCTGGACCGTGGCTTCCTTGAACGGCTCCAGCACTTCCATCTCGTAGCTTTCCGGCAGCCCACCCTGGCGCTTGGCCAGACCGGCTTCCTCGTAGCTCAGGCCGTAACGGCGCATGATCTCGTCGGTCAGCTGCTTGCCACCGAACACCTGTTCGCGGCTGTACAGGCTGCGGCCGCCGCGCAGAACGTTGAGGGTGGTCATGGTGGCGCCGATATCGACCAGCGCGACCACGCCCTCGATGGACACCGGCAGCTCGCTGGCGACCAGGGCGTAGGCGTTCTCGACCGCGAAGGCCTCCACGTCCATCACCTTGGCCTGCAGGCCACCCAGTTCCAGGGCCGACTGGCGCAGTTCCACGTTCTCCGAACGCGACGCGGCCAGCAGCACCTGGACCATCTCCGGGTTGTTCGGGATCGCCCCGATCACCTCGAAGTCCAGGTTCACTTCCTCGATCGGGTACGGAATGTAGTTGACCGCTTCCAGCTCGATCTGGGCTTCCATGTCGTTCTCGTCGAGCTCGGCCGGCATCGGGATCACCTTGGTGATCACCGCCGAACCGGCAACGGCGGCAGCGGCCAGCTTGGCCTTGCTCCCCGAGCGGTTCATCGCGCGGCGGATGGCCTCACCCACGGCCTCCACTTCCACGATGTTCTTTTCCACCACCGCATTCGGCGGAAGAGGTTCCACAGCGTAATGTTCCACGCGAAAACGGTTGCCACTGCGGGACAGCTGCAAAAGCTTTACCGCAGTCGAACTGATGTCGACGCCTACGAGCGGCGACTGACTTTTTGGGATGAGCCCCACGGTTTCTCCCCTGCCGACGGGCACTTGGACGCAAGACCTGCGCCCGAGCATTAATAACGTATTCTTAGCAAATGGCAACGGCCCTGCTGTGAAGTTCCTCACGGATTCACGATGCAGCCCCTGACTGTTCCCCTTGCGCTCCCCGGTGCCGACCCCAGCCGCCACCTTGCGTAATCTATACTCTGCGACCACGAAATTCGCAATCGGAATCTGAACCCGATGACTCGACTCCGCCGCTGGCTGCGCTGGATCTTCCTGATTGTCCTGGTCCTGGCGCTGATCGGCGCGGCCGCCGTGGGCGGTCTGTACTACGCCGTGTCCTCCAAGCTTCCCGACGTGCAGACCCTGCGCGACGTGGAAATGCAGGAGCCGATGTACGTCTATGCC
Source organism: Stenotrophomonas sp. Sm10 (assembly GCF_030985515.1). NCBI lineage: Bacteria > Pseudomonadati > Pseudomonadota > Gammaproteobacteria > Lysobacterales > Lysobacteraceae > Stenotrophomonas > Stenotrophomonas sp. Sm10. The sequence continues at coordinate 32,584 of NZ_JAPTFO010000018.1, read as the reverse complement.
GCCGACGGCAAGCTGATGGCGGTGTTCGGCGAGACCCGGCGTACCCCGATCACCATGAAGGACGTGCCGGAGAAGCTGAAGCAGGCCTTCCTGGCCACCGAGGACGCCCGCTTCTACGAGCATGGCGGCGTGGACTACAAGGGCATCGGCCGCGCGGTCTGGCTGCTGGCCACCACCAACGACAAGCGCGTGCCCGGTGGTTCCACCATCACCCAGCAGGTGGCCCGCCAGTTCTTCCTCAGCTCCGAGTACAGCTACACCCGCAAGCTGGCCGAGATCCTGCTGGCGCGGAAGATCGAGTCCGAGCTGAGCAAGGACGAGATCTTCGAGCTGTATCTGAACAAGAGTTTCTTCGGCAACCGCGCCTACGGCGTCGCCGCTGCCGCCGAGTTCTATTACGGCAAGAAACTGAACGAGCTGGACCTGGACGAGATGGCCTCGCTGGCCGGCATCCCCAAGTTCCCGTCCTCGGGCAACCCGATCTCCAACCCGGAGCGCGCCCGCCAGCGTCGTGACAACTATGTGCTGCAGCGCATGGCCGACCTGAAGTTCGTCAGCCAGGCCGAGGCCGACGCGGCCAAGGCCGTGCCGATGCACGCCACCGCGCATGAGCCGCCGGTGCAGGTCGATGCCCCGTACGTGGCCGAGCTGGTGCGCCAGGAAATGATCGCCCGCTTCGGCGGTGACGTGGTCAACAAGGGCTACCACGTCACCACCACAATCGATTCGACCCTGCAGACCGCCGCCAACCAGTCGGTGCGCGACGGCCTGCTGCTGTACGACCACCGCCACGGCTGGCACGGCGTGGAGAAGCAGGTCCAGGTGGGTGCCGGCGAAGACGCCGCCGCCCTGGCCGAGCACCTGCGTGGCCTGTACGGCCAGGCCGGCCTGCTGCCGGCCATCGTTGCCAGCACCGGTGCCGATGGCAGCGCCACCGTGGTACTGGCCAACCGCAGCGAGATCGTGCTGCCGGCCGGTGCCGCCAAGTGGACCAACAAGACCCCGGGCAAGCTGGTGCAGCGCGGTGACATCGTGCGCGTGCGTGCCGGTGCCAAGGAAGGTGAGTGGCTGCTGGATCAGCTCCCACGCGGCCAGTCCGCGCTGGTCTCGCTGGATGCCCACAGCGGCGCGCTGAAGGCGCTGGTTGGCGGTTTCAGCTTCTCCGGCAACAAGTTCAACCGTGCCACCCAGGCCCGCCGCCAGCCGGGTTCGAGCTTCAAGCCCTTCATCTACGCCGCGGCCTTCGACAAGGGCTACAACCCGGCCTCGATCGTGCTCGACGCCCCGGTCGTGTTCCGCGACCGCCGCGGCAAGACCTGGGCCCCGCAGAACGACGGCGGCGGTTTCCGCGGCCCGATGCGCCTGCGCGAAGCGCTGGTGCAGTCGCGCAACCTGGTCTCGGTGCGTCTGCTCGATGGCATGGGCGTGGACTACGCGCGCAAGTACATCAGCGAATTTGGTTTCGCCGAATCGGAACTGCCGCCGAACCTGTCGATGTCGCTGGGTACCGCCTCGCTCACCCCGCTGTCGGTGGCCCGTGGCTACGCCGTGTTCGCCAACGGCGGCTCGCGCGTGGACACCTGGCTGATCGACCAGGTGAACGACCGCGACGGCAACCTGGTGTTCAAGGAAAACCCGGCGATGGCCTGCCGCGACTGCGCCGGCAGCAGCGACCAGCCGGTCAACCAGGTGGTGGACGGCTTCAACTTCGGCGCCCCGGCCCCGAAGGTGGACCCGGCTGCTGCGGCCAAGGCCGAAGCCAAGGCCGAGACCCCGGCCGCGCCGGTCAACCCCGATGCCCGCACCGCCCCGCGCGCGATCGACGCCCGCACCGCCTACCAGCTGGTGTCGATGATGCGCGACGTGGTCCAGCGCGGTACCGGCGTGCAGGCCAAGGTGCTCGGCCGCGAGGACGTGGGCGGCAAGACCGGCTCCACCAACGACCACCGCGACGCCTGGTTCTCCGGCTTCGGTGGCCCGTACGTGACTACGGTGTGGGTGGGCCGCGACGACTTCCGCTCGCTGGGCTACCGCGAATACGGTGGCAAGGCCGCGCTGCCGATCTGGATCGACTACATGCGCACCGCGCTGAAGGACACCCCGATCGCGCAGAACGAGCCGCCCAGCGGCATGGTCCAGGCCACCCTCAACGGCGCGACCGAGTGGGTGAAGGTGGAAGACATGGACCGCCTGACCGACTACGACTTGAACCTCAATACGCCGCAGGCCGACGCCGCCGCGTTCGATATCTTCTGAGGAAGGATTCGGTGGGTGCCAACCGTTGGTTGGCACTGCCCTTTGTAGAGCCGAGCCCATGCTCGGCTTCGGGGGCCCGCGGTAGAGCAGCCGAGCATGGGCTCGGCTCTACAGGATCAACGGCACCCTTTTGCTCCGGTAGATGCCAACCTTGGTTGGCGCCGCCTTTGTAGAGCCGAGCCATGCTCGGCTCCGGGCGCTCGCGATAGAGCAGCCGAGCATGGGCTCGGCTCTACAGGATCAACGGCACCCGTTGGCCGTGGTGGGTGCCAACCGTTGGTTGGCATCTCCGCGCCATACCCACGCAGATGTCACATCCGTGCGCTACTCTGTAGCCAGGTCGCAACAGGGAGTCATCGCATGCATCGCGCCCGTCAGCATGCTGCCAGCCAGACCCGCGAGCGGCGCCACCGCCTCGCCCACGAAGCCGCCCGCCTGATGGCCGAAGGCGGCATCCGCGACTACCACCAGGCCAAGTTGAAGGCCGCCAGCCGGCTCGGCATCCACGACGATGCCTCCCTGCCCCGCAACACCGAGATCGAAGACGCCCTGCGCGAGTACCAGCGGCTGTTCTCCGGGCCCCAGCACGGCAACGAACTGCAGCGCCGCCGAGAGGCTGCCATGCGCGCGCTGGAGTTCCTGCACGGCTTCGCCCCACGGCTGGCCGGCCCGGTGCTGGAAGGCACCGCCGATGCCAACAGCCCGGTGCAGCTTCACCTGCACAGCGACGACCCGGAAGCCGTGCACCGCTTCCTGGACGAGCACGGCATCCCCGCCGAATCGCGGACGCGCCGCCTGCGCATGGATCGCGAGCGCTGCCTGGACGTGCCGGTGTGGGTGTTCAGTGCCGAGGAACTGACCTTTGACCTGGCCGTGCTGCCGTACGATGCCCTGCGTCAGGCACCGTTGTCGCCGGTCGATGAGAAGCCGATGCGGCGCGCGTCTGTCGCGCAGTTGCGGCAGGTGCTGGCCGAGGCCGAGATCACCGCGTACATCGGCGGATGACGGTAGCGCCGGCCCATGGCCGGCGAGCGCAGCGGTACCTGCCAGTGATGGGTGCGGACCGTTGGTCCGCACCGTGCTTCAGGCATTTCGATTGCTGGCCGGAGAGCAGTCGAGCACGGCTCGACTCTACAAAAGCTGCGCTACCTGCGCTGGCAGATGATGCCCATCATGCTCCCGTTACCAGACAAAACGGGTATCGCGCAGCGGATCGCTGAGCAGCCGCGGCAGCCACGGTACTGGGGCTCGCTGCGGATACTCCCGCATCATCTGTGCATGCATGACCTGCAGGCCCCGCAGCAACCAGATCTGGTCATAGATGTCGTTGAACCCATCCGACCACCCACTCTTCACCCGCTCATGCTCGACCGCCTCCAACGAGGGCATCTGGTCCAGCGACACCTCCAGGATCGTCAACAGTGCTGTGTTGATCTGCGCATTCTCAACACCCGCCCTGCGCACATCCTCCAATCGAGCGCGAATCCGTCGGCAGTCGTACGGGACGCACCCACCCGTGGCGGTGATGTAGTCGGCGATGTCCGCCAGCATGTCGGCTTTCAGCCGCCACACCACTTCGCTGTCCATCACCTGCCGCACCCGCATCGTGCGCAACGTGCTCGCCCTTACCTCCTCCGGCGTGGTGAACGGTGCACCCGGCGTGCGGCCCGCGTGACGCACCAGCACGATGCGATGGATCGCCTCGCTGGTGACGCCCTCGATCCGCAGCGCCGCTGCCTGAGGACGCACGCGCGGCGGCGGCACGCCCAGCATCTGCCACAGGTACCACAGCACCAGCAGCAGACCGGCAATGCATAGCCCGCTCATCAGCGTCCACAGATCCAGGTTCCGGGTGTAGTAGCGAAAGCGCGCCCGCCAGATATAGAACGTGCGATAGCTGACGATTCCACTTACCCATCTGTACATTGCCTTCTCCTCGGCAAGGACCCCGGCGCGGCGGGGTTCATTACGCGCACCACGCCGGGGCCGCATGGCTTACCAGCCGATGCCGACGCCGACGCCCATGCTGCGCTCACCGCTGTTGGTGAACGCCCCATTGAGGCTGAAGGTGGCCGAGCCCTTTTCGTTGAGCACGCGCTGGTAGCCCACCGCCATCGCGGACTCACCCTCGCTGTAGCCCACGCCCGCACCGAGGCGGTTGTAGGTGGCCAGGCCCGCGGTGTTCATCGCCATCGCGGTCTGTGCGCTGCTCATCGCCGCCATGCGGTTGAAGCGCTTGTCCATCTTGTCCAGGCGACGTTCGAAGTTGCTGATCGCGCCATCGGTGTACTCGTTGGCGCGTGCCAGCATCTTCTCCAGCTCAGCGGTGTCGACCTGCGGCTTGGGCGTGTCGTCCTTCTTCGACTTCGGCTGCGGCGCGGGCTTCTCACCTTCGCCGACCGACGCCACCTGCTGGCCGCCTTCGGCCTGCGGCACCGGTGCTTCTGGTTCGGGCACCGAAGCGACGGCCATTGCCTGCGGCTGCGGCGCATCGATGCGCTCTTCCAGGCCATCGATACGGCCGTTGAGCTGCTGCTGCATCGAATGCAGCTGGCCACCATTGACCGCATCGCGGCTACCGGCGGCGACCAGGCCATTGGCCACGTTGGAGATGACCATGCCGTGGGTTCCGGCCAGGGTGAGCTGGTTGAGACCGTCGGCGCGGACCGAGGGGGTGTCCTGGAACACGTTGCGCAGCTGGGACTCGACCTGGTTCACGCGCGAGGTGGTGCTGATGACTGCGCCGTCGAGTGCCTCCAGCGCACCATTGAGGGTGGACTGGGACTGGCCCTGTACGTTGAAGCTGGGGCCGACGATGTTGCCGTTGGCATCGACGTCACCGCCGAGCGCGAACAGCGCCCCGCGTAGCTGGCCGACGGTGGCGGCGTTGTGGTTGGCGGTGCCGCTGGCGATGTTTACGAGGCGGCGCTTGATGCCAACACCGCCAAATGACGCAACTCCTTCCTCATCTGCCAGGGCACCGTTTCCAAGTGCCAGAGAGCCATGAGCTCCGCCTTGAACTCTTGCGGCAGCACCAATCGCGATACCCTCATTCGCACCGCCCGCGCCTCCACCGACCTGTGCACCGACACCCATTGCGAATCCATTCGCAGAGTCCACAGAGACAGTCGCCGCTCTACCAATTGCGGTCGAGTTCTTCCCCATGGCCTCCGCAAACGTCCCTACCGCAGTTCCTCCCTCCAGTCCCGTCTTTGCTGAATTTCCCAACGCAACGCCCGCCACACCCGCCTGGGCGCGTTCACTGAAGGGCGCTGACCCGATACTCACAAACTGTGCGACGTCCTCAAGTTCCGAAACACGGCTGTTGGTCTCATAGAGCTGACTTCCACGAACAACATCCGAACTGTCAGCCGACAACTTCGCTTCAGCCACACCAGTCAAACTCGCACCACCGTAGTCGATGACGCCCGCATCCAATCCACGCATTGCCCGCTCGCCCATCTCCCGCTCCTTGCGCATCGCCTCCAGATCATTTCGATTCTGCGAGATCTTCTGCTCTGCGGCGTACAGCTGATTGCCCGTTACGGCATCGCGGCTTCCGGGCGCCAACCGACCGTCAGCCAGATTGGTCAACACCATGCCGTTCGCGCCACTCAGCGCGATCTGGCTCATGCCATCGCCACGGACCGAGGGTGAATCCTGGAAGATCGAGTTGAGCTGACCCTCCACCTTGTCCGCACGGCGGCTTGAGGTGATGACGGCACCATCGAGCGCCATCAACGCGTCTTCAACGGTGTTCTGCGTCCCGCCCTGCACCGAGTAGATCGGGGCAATGATGTTGCCGCTGGCGTCCATGCTTGCGCTGCCGCCGAGCGTGGCGAGGGAATCCTTCAATTGGGAGACGGTCGTGGCGTTGTGATCGGCAGTGCCCCGGGCGATGTTCACGAGGCGCCTCTGGGCAAAGGCGTTCCCGAACGACGCAACGCCTGCTTCGGTCGCTTCAGCACCTTGACCAAGTGCAAGCGAACCAGTTGCACCCTCACCAGTCCTTGCGCCCGCACCGATCGCAACACCACCTTCCGCGACACCACCCGAGCCACCGACCTGAGCTCCAGCTCCTAGAGCAAATCCACCCTCTGATCCATCGAACACAGTTGATCCGCGCCCCACAGCTACGGAGTTCCTCCCCATCGCCACGGCACGAGTACCCACTGCGGTGCCCCCCTCCTTTCCAGTCTTTGCCGCGTTTCCTAGCGCCACACCCGCAACACCCGCTTCAGCCGGCTCACTAATCGGCGCGTGCCCTACACTCAAGAACTGGCCAGTACCTTCCAGTGACGAAATACGAGCGTTGGTTGCAAACAACTGCCGACCAGATACAGCTTCCGCACTACTGTCGGTCACCAACCCATCCGCCACCCCACTGATCCTGCGATTGTCCCCGACGCTATTGCGCACATCCAGCACGGTTCCACTGTTCTCCTCACCCAGACGGACATTGCCGTTGGCGGTAGCCTGGCTGACCAGTCCCTCCAGAGCACCCGTGCTGATCAACGCCTTGGCGGCGTCGACCTTCGCAACCGTTGCATCCGCCTGCGCCGCCGTAGCCGCTTTCTCCACGGCAGCCACCTGCACGTTGGTGGCATTGAGCTGCTTGCCGTTGACCGCTTCGTTGCTGCTGGCACTTACCGTGCCATCCGCCACACCGGCAACCTTCCGGCTGGCGTTGGCGCTGTTGCGCACGTCCAGCACGGTTCCGCTGTTCTTCTCGCCCAGACGGACATTGCCGCTGGCGGCAGTCTGGCTGACCAGTCCTTCCAACGCGGTGGTGCTGACCAACGCCTTGGCAGCATCTGCCTTCGCAACCGTGGCATCCGCCTGCGCAGCTGCAGCCGCCTTCTCCACGGCAGCTACCTGCACATTGGTGGCATTGAGCTGCTTGCCGTTGACCGCTTCATTGCTGCTGGCACTTACCGTGCCATCCGCCACACCGGCAACCTTCCGGCTGGCGTTGGCGCTGTTGCGCACGTCCAGTACAGTGCCGCTGTTCTTCTCGCCCAGGCGGACATTGCCGCTGGCGGTGGTCTGAGAGACCAACCCGGCGAGCGCGGTGGTCTCGGTCAGTGCCTTGGCAGCATCGGCTTTTGCGGCGTTGGCCGCCGTCTGCGCGCTCGTCGCCATGTTCTGCGCAGTGGACACGGCCTGGTTGGTCGCGAACAGCTGATTGCCGGTGATGGCATCGGTACTGCCATTGCTGACCGCGCCATCGGCAATGTACTGGATCTTGCGCTTGAGAGTGGCGCTGCCCACCGAAACGGAGTTGACGGACGCCGTGACAGAGCCCGCACCCAGTGCCACTGCATTGTCATGGCGGGCATTGGCCCGGTCACCCAGTGCAACGGCGCTGGTGTTGGCCGATACCGCAAGATTGCCCAACGCGGTGGCGAACTGCGCGGTGGCCTCGCTGCCACGCCCCAGCGCAGTGGACTGCTTTGCCGTCGCTTTGCTCAGGTACCCCATTGCAGTGGCATGCTCGGCAGCCGCATTGGCGTCACCGCCCACGGCGATGGAGAAGTTGCCGCTGGCAATGGCCCGGAAGCCGGTCGCGACCGCGCCGTTTGCGCTGCGCGTGTTTGCACCGATGGAAACGCCGGCATTCTGGTTGTTCACCTTGTTGCCTTCTGCATCGACGCCGGCCAGTGCATCGAATCCGAGCGCGACACTGCGACCGTTGTAGGCCTTGGCATTGTTGCCGATGGCGGTGCTGATGCCGTAGCTGCCCGACTCTGCAACCGCGCCCTTGCCCAGTGCCAGGGTGGTGGCATCGATACGATTGGTGGCGGACTGCGCGAGCGTCCGAACGTCCGCGAGGTCTCCCTTTACGGTTCCCACTGCCGATTCCACTGTCCCCAGCCTGGTGTTCGTGGCGTTGAGCTGCCTGCCATTCACGGCATCTGTACTGCTTGTCGTCAACGCTCCATCAGAAACGCCACTCACTTTTCGCGTCGCCAGTACTGCATTGCGCATGCTGACTTCCGTGCCGGTATTGCTGTTGGCAATACGCACTATGCCGCTCGCGGAATCCTGCTTGATCAGGCCATCGACCCGCTCGCTCATCGCATGCAGTTGCTTGCCGGTAACGGCATCTGAGCTGGAAGCCGTGATGCGGCCGTCTTCCACGTTCACAATTCGCCGTCGCAGCGTCGAACTGCCCACGGAGACAGTATGCATTTCGGTTGCGGAAGAACGCACACCCAGCGCAACTGCTCCTTGCGCGGTGGTCGACGCGCCGTAGCCCAGGGCCACGCCATCAATGCGCGCCTCGGCGCCACCGCCTATGGCGATTGCACCGGTGTAGCCGGCCGTCCCGGCCTTCGCAGCAGCACCAATGGCGATGCCGGAGTTGCCGCCGCCGGTATCGACCGAGGCTTTGCTGCCCAGGGCGACGCCATCAACGCCATTGGCGAAAGCGTTTGCGCCCATTGCGACCGCATTCTCGCTCTGTGACAACGAGCCACTGCCGACGGCAAGCGCGTTCTGGCGCGTTGCCGCAGCGCTGTTTCCGAATGCGCTTGAGCCGATGCCCTTGCCATAGGCGTTCGTGCCCACAATCGTGCTGTGACCGCCATTGGCGCTGGCATTGTAGCCAACGGCAACGCTGTCCACGCCGTTCGCATTTGCCTTAGCGCCGAATGCAGAACTGAAGTTCCCCTTCACATAGCTTTGGTGGCCAAACATGGTGATCCAGTCGCCATCTGCTACGGCACCGCCTCCAATAACGAGGTAGTCATTACTCCCCAAGGCGGCGTTCGCGTAGGAGATGCCTGAGGTTCTGCCGATGATGGGCGTACAGTTGACATTGCCGGAATCCGTTCGCGTACAGCCCCCCATGTAGAAGGCCGCCGCCTCTGCCTTGTCCAGTCCAGGCCCGATCTGCATAAGCGTGACTAGCGCTGTAGCCGTGCAGGCCTTCGCCACGCGACCACCTCCCTGATTGCGGTTGATCAGCTCGCTGGCCACCTCCCAGCATCCCTTGGCCCGGTTCCAGATACGCCGATAGATTCGATTCATGGTCTTTCTCCTTAACAGTTTGTGGAAAAGGCATCCCGCGCCATGCGCGGGACGCAGGGAGGGGGATCAACTGGGCTGGATGGCCACGTCCTGGACATGCTCGCGATAGCCGTCCTGGGAAAGCCGGTAGCGCAGGCGCAGCGAACTGCCCGGCTGCGGCTGGAACGGCAGGGTGAAATCGGCATCCGGGTACAGGCTGTGCGAGAGGTCGTGCGGTGTGCAGACGCCGGCGGCCGTGCATTCGGCCGCATGGACGATGCCCACGCGCAGCGTGCCGCTGTTGTGCAGCGTGTTGCCGCGTACACTCAGGTTGACCACGCCGTCGGCGGGCACCACGTTCACCAGCGCGCCCCACACCAGGCTGACGCCAACGTCGGCGTGCGCAGCGTCGTCGCTGCTTTCCAGTTCAGTGCCTTCCGGGCCGCGCACACCTTCGAAGTACACGCGGTATGCGGTTTCCTTCTGTACCGGCTGCAGTGGGATCAGCCGGATCAGGCGATTGCCACCGCCTGACAGCGCGAACTTGCCGGGCGTGATGGCAATGGCCGAATCGGCGACCTCGATATCCTGCTCCTGTTCGCGAGGCGTTGCCGGGTTGTCGATGCGTCGCAGGCTGGCCTGTACATACTGCGGGCGGGTGGACTGCGAGTAGACGCGGATCTGCGCACCACGCTTGGCATCCATCGCGGTTCGCATGGGATGGATGGACAGGTTGGCGTGTGCTGCTGGTGCAAGCAGCGCACTCAACGGCAGCATCCAGGCGATCAGTTTGTTCATGGCAGGCTCCGTGTGGGATCAGGGTTTGGCGGTGGGGACGCGCAGTTCCACCGTCAGCTCGCCCTCGTAGAGACCGGGGCGCTTGCTGGCGACGGGGGTGGGAGGTGTCTGCAGGGTCAGCGGCGTGGGCACGCAATAGACCGGCTGGCTGATGCCGGGCAGCATCACCAGGCGCAGTTCGGCACTGTCGATGCCATGCAGCAGCTCTTCCACGCCATGCCGCATGCGGATATCGCGCCCGCCGTAGTTCAGGCTGACGTGGTAGTCCAGGCGCTGGCGGTCGTCGCTGCCACCATCGCGATGCCATACCGCGAAGTCGCTGCCGGGTGGCGGGCGCGGCCCGCTGTCACGCACGGTGACACCGAGGAACTCGCTCTGCGAGCCGAGGCCGTCGTAGAGGCACATCTCCAGCTGCTTGCGGCCGCCTACCATCTGCTTGATGGGGTCGTAGCGCAGGTCCATGTTGACCAGCGGCGCAATGTTGTCGAAGGCCGGGAAGTAGATCGAGATCGCGTCGTAGTCGGTGACGGTGAACTCGAAATTGAAGGTGGCGGTGGCGACGGGAGCTGCGGCGGGATCGGCCTTGATGTTCAGGCGCATCGTGGCCTTCCAGTGACCTGCGACGAGGCGCGCAAGTTCCGCTGACGGAATTGACAGCCTGACGCCTGTGCCTATTGGCTGATCTGGCCCGCAGGTGTACCAGGATGCCGAACTCAAAATCCTCTGCAGCGAGTCCCAATAGTCGATCGCACATCCCCAGTCAGACATGATCCGCTGGATGCTGCCAAACGCGCGGACTTCGATGCGTAAGCCAGTCCGCTGATCTGCAAACCTAAGCGAAACCTCAGTAACCCCATCTGCGCCAGACGGAATACCCGCCGTGGGACATTTGCCAAACTCGGCATCAGAAGCAGACCCACACACCACATGGATCTGCCCATACTTCATCGCCACGTCATGACTGAACCCCAGCACCGTCCTCGGCGCCCACAGCTCCACGTCACCGGGCACGGCCGAGCGGTCCCACGTCATCACGATGTCCCGGCTCTGATCGGTGGGATGCGTCTCCGGCGGCCACTGCGCCCACGCCCGTGGCATCAGCACGGCCAGCGCGCACACCAGCATCAACACGAACAACACACGCCGGCTCATGGCGTTCCTCCTGCAGCAGCGGTCTGGGGCGTGGCGGCAATCAGCGCGCGTTCCTGCAGCAGCCGGGTGACGCGGGCCTGCTGGCGGATCTCCGCCGGCAGCTGGGCCACGGCCAGCGGTTCGCAGTGCACGGCACCGACCAGCAGCACCACCTGGCGGCGCTCGCGCACCTGCAGCGGGCAGTGCAGCAGGCGGTCGTCCTGCAGCAGGTAGAGCGTTGTCTCGCGACGCGGGAAGTCGGCGACGAAGCCGCCGTTGGCGCTGGTGCCGGGCACCGGCGCGTTGAGGATGCGGGCGCCACCCAGCGGCGCACCGGCAAGCGTGCGGGCGCTGCCGATGAAGGTATAGGTCACTTCGATCGGCACCGGCATGCGCATCAGCCGCCCTGGGGCCAGGAACATCGGGCGCACGCCGCCCACGCCGCTCACGCGGATGGCGGCCATGCTGGTGTCGATGCCGGCGTCCTGCAGTTCGGCCCGGTGCGACTGGTAGGCGGCCAACGGCAGCAGCCGGCGCTCGCCGATCTGCAGCCGTTGCCGGCCTGCGCCACTCACCTGCAGTTCGGCAGCCACGCCCTGCAGGTCCAGGTCATCGGTGGCGCCTACCTGTACCGCCAGCCCGGCGTCGGCGCCGCTCCCTGCGCCCCAGTACGCGCCCCGCCGGCCCAGCGCGAAGGCGGAGCTGTGCGTGCCGCTGTAGGCAGTCTCGCTGCGGCCATGCTGCTGGTAGTACGCCACGGTGGCGCCGGTCTGTCCGTAGCGGTTCTGCAGCTGCCCGCCCAGCGATGCGCTGTAGCGGTCGTTGTTGTTGGCGCGCAGCTCGGAGGTCAGCTCACGCAACTGCGCGTCCACCTCCTGGCGATAGCTCTGGCCGACGCTGTAGTTGATCTCCGGCCGCTGGTGCTGCGGCTGGCGTATGTCCATCGCGTAGCGGCGCTGGCCGTTGCCAACATGGCTGCGTTGCAGGCGGGTGAAGCTCACGTTGAGGTAGATGCCACGGTCGCGCGTGCGGATGTCGCGGGCACTGTCGTGGCTGAGCTGCTGCCACAAGCCCAGCCGCGTGGAGACGCTGAAATCCTGCCAACGATGGCTGCGGCTGAAGCTGGCCTGCCAGGTGCGGCTGAGCTGCGGCTCACGGTGCGGTTGCAGCGGTTGCGGCGGCAGGAACGGATCCAGTGGCGCCAACGGATCATCGTCATCAGGACGGCTCCAACCGGTGCGCCAGGTCTGGCGCCGGGTGTACCCCAGGTACGCCGTACCCCCGGCGATCGGCAGCGAGACCGATCCGCTGAGCGAGTTGGTGCAGCCCAGGCGGTCCCGTGCATCGGCCTCGAACTGACAGGCCTTGCCGCGCATGCGCTGCTGGTAGATGTTCCAGGACGCCTTGCGCCGGTATGACAGCTGATGCTGCTGGCCATGGCTGCCATCGCTGCCGCGCATGCCGCTGAACGTTGCGCGCATCTCCTGCGTGGCCAGCACGCGGCGCAGGTCCACGCGCAGTTCGCCATAGCTGTGCCCGCCCAGATGGGCAACGCCCGCGGTAACGGCCAGGTCGCGTGCCAATGGCACACGCATACCGGCCACCGCCACCTGCTCACCATCGAAGCGGTCGCTGCGGCGCTCGTTGCGGCGGCCACCCTGCACGAACCACTGCCATTGGCTGTCGGTCCAGTCACCGCCCTTGTCGAAGGGAGCTTCTTCAGTACGCACCAGCACGCCATCCTCGTAGATGCGCATGCGCACCAGGTAGCTGCCGAACGGGAAGTTGCGGGTATCGATCTGGTTGATGCCGGCCTGCAGGTAGTAGGTCTGCAGCAGGCGCTCGCCGTCGAACACGTCCACGCGCGCATCGCGGGCGAGCAGGACCGTCAGTGGCGAGGCCTGCACGGCAGCATCGCTGTCCACGTAAGCCTGGGTGGTGCCCACGCGGGCACCGTCGAAGCGGTCCAGCGGCAGCATGCTGAAACCGAAGGTGCCGCCCTGTGGGCTGGACAGGTTGCGGCGGTCCATGCGCCCGGCCTGCAGGTAATACTGCTGGCCCAGGTCATGGCGGTAATAGACGTTGTCGAATTCGAAATGCGCATCGCCACCGTTGCTGCGGTAGCGCTGCTGGGTGAAGTACCAGTCGGCGGACATATGGCCCCGCTGGAACAGGCCGAGGACGCCGGTGCCGCGCGCACTGAACGACTGGTAGTCGCGCCCACCGGTAAGGTTGAGTACCTGCTGGTGCAGGAAAGCGTTCTCGGCATTGCTGCTGAGCGCGTGGAAGCGTTCCGCGGCGGGCTCGCCACCGATCCACTTGCGCGCCACGAACAGGCGCACGGCGCCCTCGCCTTCGTCGTACAGCGCGAGCGCGGCGGCAGGGTCTTCCGGGGGATCCAGATAACCGCAACCGGCCTCGGCGCCACCGAAGCGGCAGGCCAGGTGGCTGTTGCGTGGCAGCGGCTGCGACAGCGCCGGCAGCAGCGCGGCCTGCGCCTCGGCGGACAGGTCCAGTGCCTGCAGCACGCGCGCGGGATCTTCCAGCTGCACATGCTCCAGGGTGACGCGCACCGGCGACAGCCCGGCCGAGCGGCCGAACAGCCGGATGTCGAGTTGTTCGGTCTGGCCTTCGACCAGATCTTCGAAACCGGGCGGGACGCCGCGCGCGGCCACCAGCGGAGTGGACAACGCCAGGGCGAGCGCGACCGCCAGCCGGGTGACGGCGGGGGCGTGTGAGGTCATGGGGGTACCGCTGGAGAAGCGGCCGGCCCGGGAGCCGGGCCGGCGCGGGGATTACGGCGAGGCCGCCTTCTGGTTCAGCACGACGTTGACGATGCCGCTGTAGCGACCCTTGGTGGTGATCGGGGCCGGGGTGGCCTGGGCAATGGTCAACGGCATCGAGATCGAGGCGCCCGGGGTCGAACCGGCGCCGGTGAACAGGTCGACTGCCTTGTATTCGATGGCGGCGGCACCCAGTGCGCGATTGTTGAGGCTGATGGTCATCGGCACGGTGACGCTGCCGGTCTCATTTGCGAGGGCAAACGCGCCGTCGATGCGTGCCTCGATATCCGCGGTTTCGTCGTTGGAGTGAATGCGCACACGCTGCGTGTCCGGAATCAGGCCGCGCAGCGGATCGTGGGTCAGCGTGACCAGGTCCGGCAGCGGGGTGCCGTCATCACGCAGCAGTGCCAGGGTCGGGTCGACGTCGGCATAGACGGAGATCTTGGTTTCCAGCGCGTGCGCAGACAGCGAAACAGTGGCCAGCGCTGCAGCGAGCGCGGCCTTCTTGATGATGGCGTGCATGGGTTGTCTCTCTCGGACAGGGGAATATGAAAGCCTCCCTCCCCTAAGGAGAAAGGGAGGGAGGCGCCACCCGCAGAGGTGGGTGCGGGCGACGGAGAGAATGTTAGGAATCCATTGCCATGCAGACTATTCAAGCATTCCTAAAACGTGGAACGTTAAGGAGAATTCTTGAAGGTGTTCAATGTTTGAGGGCTATGCAATTCCCCTCACTGCTTGAATGCAATAAACCTCATTGCTTCGCATTTGTAGAGTCGAGCCGTGCTCGACGGCTGTTCGCACCATACGTGCGAGTCGAGCATGGCTCGACTCTACAGACAGCTTTTCCGCTCGTTTGACGTCATCCACGCATGGCGTGGATCTACTGTGGCGCCGGGCCCATGCGCGGCTGCCGTTCGCTTCAACCTGCGGGCACCACGGTGACGTGATCGACATCGATGTCGGTCGGCTTGAATCGATGCGTGTCGACCTTGCCACGCAGCTCGACCACGGTGTCGGCACCGACGGCCTGCGACGGCATGTCTTCGTCGTCGATCTCGACCTCGATCTGGCCGCTGGCGTCGCGGAACTGGTAGCGCTCATGGCCGATCTTGGAGATGAGGGTGCCACGCAGCACCACCGGATGGTCATCGCGCTGCGCGCGTGCGTCGGCGACGGTGCTGGCAGCCGTTCCCGCGCCTGGTCCGGTGTACTGCGCAAAGGCCTGCGGGCTCAGCAGGGCAAGCGGCGTGGCGATGAGGGCGATGGCAAACAGTCGGTTCATGGTGTTCTCCGTGGAGGGATGAGTACCCTCAGGTTCTATCGCCCTCCATGTGATGCCCATGCAATAGATCCGAAAAGATGTGAACGCGACATCCATTGTCAGAATGCATTCAGATCCTGAAGCGAGTCCCTGTGGAACCGCGCCCGGGCGCGGCTGCTGTCCGCGCTGCGCGCGGGAGTCGAGCATGGCTCGACTCTACAGATATCAGGCCGCCTTTCGGCGGCCTGATGAGACATCGTGTTGGCACGCGATCAGAAGAAGATCGCGTACAGGATCAACAGCGGAATCGGCACGCCCAACAGCCAGAGCAGAATCATTTTCATGGCAGGTCTCCTTGCATGGAATGCGGGTTACAGGTCGCGGCGACGGCCGCCCCAGGTGGCGCTGAGGCTGGCGAAGAACGCGCCGATCAGCAGAGTGATGAACAGCCACAGCGCGGCGTACGCTGCGGCCTTGCGAGCATCGTCGGCCGCCTGCTTGGCGGTGGTCTTTGCCTTCTCCAGCGCGGCACGCATGCGCGTCTGCACATCGGTCACACGGGCCTGCGCTTCGGCCGGGCTCATGCCGGTCTCGCGCGCGATCAGCTGCGACAGGTACTGGGTGTCGGCCGGATCCAGGCCATCGCCCTGCAGGCTGTTGACGATGATGCGGTTCACTTCGGCGCGGACTTCGCGGCGGTCGCCCATCGGGCCGTTGCCCGGCATCGGGCGCGGCGGCGGGCCCATGCGCGCGTCGCGTGGGCCGACGCTTGCGGCCGGCGGCGGCGGGGGGGCATTCGGATCCATCGGTGCACCCGGCGGCGGCGCTGCAGGAGCAGACGGCCCTGCGCTGGTGGTGCTGCGGAACAGCGAATCGACCCAGTAGTTGAGGTCGCCTTCCGGAGCCGCAGCGGCAGCGCTGCCGGCGCCCGCAGCGGCAACACCGGCCGTGGATGCGGCAGCGCCTGCGGTGGCGCCCGCCACCTTTGCACCGGCGCCCAGCACGCCACCGATGGCCGAGGTCAGCAGGCCCGCAGTCAGCAGCGTGGCCACCGCCCACGACACGAAGCCGTGCGCGGTATCGCGGAAGTAGGTTTCATCGCCATGGATCTGCGTCCACTTGGTGCGCAGGCGGCCGGCGAGGTAGCCACCCAGGCCCGAGGCGGCGAGTGCGGTGAAGGTGAGCCAGGCGATGCTGGACCAGCCGAAGGTTTCCTTGCTGACGCCTTCGAACGACCACGGCGACACCGAGGAGAGGCCAAGGCCGACACCGAGGATGAGCAGGATGAGGGAGAGTGCGGCGGCAGCGGCGGCACCGGCGAAGATCGCGCCCCAGGACACGGCGCTTTCGCTGGGAGGGGTGATGATCGGGGCGGTGACGACAGTGGCGACGTCGGGACCAAGCGGGCCGCGCTCGGGTGGGTCGAATCGGGTACTCATCGGGATGGACGCTCCATTTCAGGTGCTAAGGATGCAGCTGGCGTCCTGAGGCTGCGCGAGCGCTTGTGAAGCTGGTGAGACCCTTGAATCACGCGGTCTTGGCGCGGTGAAGCGCGTGCCAACCAAGGTTGGCACCTACCGAAGGCGGATGCGGTGGTAGATCCACGCCAGGCGTGGATGATTTTTCGCCGGCGCCGAAATCGTGCGGACCAACGGTCCGCACCTACCAGGTCCGCGCAAAAAAAAACGCCCCGCGGATGCGGGGCGTTCTCGGCACAACCTACGCGGGCGATCAGCCCTGGTAGTCGCGCACGTCGCTGCCGGTGTAGACCTGGCGCGGACGGCCGATCTTCATTTCCGGGTCGACCTGCTGTTCCAGCCAATGCGACACCCAGCCGGAGGTACGGCCCAGGGCGAACATGACGGTGAACATCTCGGTCGGGATCTGCAGCGCCTTGTAGATGATGCCGCTGTAGAAATCGACGTTCGGGTACAGCTTGCGGGCGACGAAGTACTCGTCCTGCAGCGCGGCCTGCTCCAGCTTCACGGCCACGTCCAGCAGCGGATCCTGCACGCCCAGCTGCTTGAGCACCTTGCTGGTCATCTCGCCGATGACCTTGGCGCGCGGGTCGAAGTTCTTGTAGACGCGGTGGCCGAAGCCCATCAGGCGGAAGCCGGAGGTCTTGTCCTTGGCCTTGACCACGGCAGACTCGACGTTGTCGGCAGTGCCGATCTCTTCCAGCATCTTCAGCACGGCTTCGTTGGCACCGCCGTGGGCCGGACCCCACAGCGCGGTGACGCCCGCAGCGACCGACGCGTACGGGTTGGCACCGGTCGAACCGACCAGGCGCACGGTCGAGGTCGAGGCGTTCTGCTCGTGGTCGGCGTGCAGGATGAACAGCAGGTCCAGCGCCTTGACCACGTCCGGGTTCAGATCGTACTGGCCGTCAGCCGACTCGAAGGTCTGCTTCAGGAAACGGCTGACGTAGTCCAGCGAGGTGTCCGGCTTGTTGGCCGGCAGGCCCTTGCCGTGGCGGTAGATCAGCGCCGACAGGGTCGGCACCTTGGCGATCAGGCGCACGGCGGCCTGGCGGCGCTGTTCGGCGTCGGACAGGTCCAGCGAGTCGTGGTAGATGGCCGACAGCTGCGCGATCGCAGCGGCCAGGATGGCCATCGGGTGGGCATCCTTGGCGAAGCTGCCGATCAGGGTGTTGATCGACTCATCGACGTTGGCTTCGGCGGTCAGCTCATCGGTGAAGGCCTTCAGCTGCTCGGCGCTCGGGCGCTCGCCGTTGATCAGCAGGTAGGCCACTTCGACGTAGCTCGACTTTTCCGACAGCTGTTCGATCGGGTAGCCGCGGTACAGCAGCACGCCCTTGTCGCCGTCGATGTAGGTGATGGCGGACTTGCAGCTGGCCGTCGCGGTGAAGCCGGAATCGTAGGTGAAATACCCCGTTTCCTTGGTCAGCTTCGCGATGTCGACGCAGTCGTTGCCAAGGGTGGGTTTGATGACGGGCAGAACGACCGACTTGTCGCCGGCGTTGAGCGTGACCTGATCAAGATCGGACACTGTGTGCGCTCCTTCATGGGAAGGCGCCTGCCCAAGCGCATTGGTCAGGCACGTGAATGACGTCCTCGGCCTGTGCCGGGGATCAGGTCATTATCGCACAGCAGCATTTGCCCGGCGCTAGACAGAAGTCGTATACGACAGGCAGCCAGACGCCGGCCGTTGAGCGGCCCGGATCGGCAAAAGCGTTGTCACACGAACGCAGTGTTCCGTCCATCCAAACGCCCGTTGGGTTGGCGTTGGGGAAAAACAAACGGCCGCGCAGAGCGCGGCCGTTGGTTCGAAGCTGGATCGACAGATCAGCGCGCGTAGCGCTTCTGGAACTTGTCGATACGGCCCGAGGTGTCGATGACCTTGTGCTTGCCCGTGTAGAACGGGTGCGAAGCCGAGGAAATTTCAACCTTGACCAGCGGGTATTCGTTGCCGTCTTCCCACTGGATGGTTTCCTTCGTCGCCATGGTGGAGCGGGTCAGGATCTTGAAATCGGAGGTGACGTCATGGAAGACGACGTCGCGGTAGTTCGGATGGATATCGGCCTTCATGGGCTCACACCGTAAATGGGCTGGTGGTCAAGAGCGGCATTATAAGCACCGGTTGCCGCCCGGGGCAACCGGTGCCGGGCCACGGACGTCAGTCCGCGCCCAGGGCCTGGCGCACCAGGGCCTCGAAACGCTGCTGGTCGTAGGCCATCAGCAGATCGCAGTTGTCCGGCTGGCCGGTCTGGCGGTTCCAATCGACGATGGTGGCGCCGCGGCTGAACGTGCCGTTCAGCTCCACATTCAGCGGGCGCGACTCGACCCGCAGCTGGCCTTCGGGGTTCAGCGCCCAGGCCATGGCCACCGCATCGGCGGTGTACCAGCGCCCGCCCTTGCTGTCTTCGGACAGGCCACGGGTCTTGCGCGAGATCAGTTCGTAGAAGCGGGCGCGATCGGAATCGGCCTGCAGCCACTTCTCGGCGTCCTGCAGCGGCAGGCCATGGGCGACGGTGGCCTCCCAGTCCGACACCAGCAGGTGCTTGAACGAGGTGAACACCACGTGCGCCGCTTCCGGGTCGAACGCAATGTTGAATTCGGCCGCCGGGGTGATGTTGCCGTGGCAGGTGACCGCGCCGCCCATCACCACGATGCGCTTGATGCGCTCGGGCAGGGTCGGGTCCAGCTTCAGTGCCAGGGCAAGGTTGGTCAGCGGGCCCAGCATCACCAGCATCAGTTCGCCGGCATGCTCGTGCGACAGGCGCAGGATGGCCAGTGCGGCGTGCTCGGCTTCGGCCTGGCGGCTGGGCGGCGGCAGGTCCACGTCGCCGTAGCCGTCACGGCCATGCACGTGGGCAGCGTCGACGGAGGGATGCAGCAGCGGATCCGGGCTGCCGGCAAACACCGGCACGTCGGCGCGGCCGACGATGTCGCAGAGCTTGAGGGCGTTGCGAACGGTGTAATCGAGGCCGACATTGCCGGCGGCGATGGTCAGGGCGACCACGTCGTGCCGTTCATCGGCGAAGGCCATCAGCAGGGCCAGGGCGTCGTCCACACCGGGGTCGGTGTCGATCAACAGCGGGATCTTGTGGGTCATCGTTGCCGTCTTCAGATCGGCAACGAAGTGTGGACCGGGTTGATGACCGTTGCAATACCGCACTACCCCAACGGCAAAGGTGCCGGGGAGACCGTCGGATCCTTTGCTCGCCACTAACGGCCCCGCCCGACTCGCTCACGAACATGAACGAATTTTGATTGGGCACGCTTGGAGCGCTCAACATTATTTGCTATAAAAAGTGATAAATATTTTATAGAAAGCCGCCATGAAGCTGCCCATGCCAGCTCCCGATCTGGCAACCCTCACCCGGAAATACATCGAGACCCTCGGTACCATCCTGGACGCCCGGATCGGGCCAGAGGTGAACGGCGCCTATGAGCACTGGGACAAGGTGCGCCACAGAGCGCCACCGGCAGGCCTGAACGCGGAGCAGTGGTGGCTGGGTATCACGTGGACGCGCGCAGCATTGCTGAAGCCGCTACCGCTGTTGCTGGACAAGACGCAGCAACCCTTCAAGCTCGCACTTACCGATTCAATGCAGCGGCACCTGCACTACATTGACCGGGAGGCCGCAGGCTCGGTGAAGGGTGTGGATGCTGCCAGCGGCCAAGGACGGTTCATGATCCGGTCGCTGATCGAGGAAGCGATGACCTCATCGCAGTTGGAGGGCGCCTCAACCACGCGGGCCGTGGCAAAGGAAATGTTGAGCACGGGCCGCGCGCCGCGCGACCAGTCCGAGCGCATGATCTACAACAACTACGTGGCAATGAACGTGATCCGCGAGCGCGGCATACGCCCGATCACTCCCGGCGAGATTCTGGAACTGCACAGCATCCTCACCGACGGAACGCTGGAGCTGCCAACCGACAGCGGGCGTTTCAGAACCGCCGAAGACAACGTTGCGATCTTCGACCGCGGCTCACCGCCTACGCTTCTGCACACCCCTCCTCCGGCCGAGGAAGTGCCTGCACGGATTGAGCGGCTGTGCACGTTCATCAATGAAGAAAGCACACCGTTTGTGCATCCAGTCGCCAAAGCCATCGCACTACATTTCCAGATTGGCTATGACCACCCTTTCGTGGATGGAAATGGCCGTACTGCGCGCGCACTGTTCTACTGGGCAATGATGAATGCCGGGTACTGGATGACCGAGTACTTCTCCATTTCCAGCGTGCTGAAGAAGTCCCCAGGCAAGTACATGCGGGCCTACCTGTACACCGAAAGTGACAACCGGGATCTTGGCTACTTCGTTGCGCAACAGCTGGAGGCCATTGAGCAATCGATCCAGGGACTGCACGCCTACATCGCCAGGAAGCATGCAGAGGATCAGGCAGCGCGACGCATGTTGCGAACCGCCCGGCTTGGCGGCATGCAGCTCAATCACCGTCAGCGCGCGTTGCTGGCCAACGCGCTGAAAGATCCTGATCGGACCTACACCGTCGCCAGCCACCAGGCGGCACACACCATCACCTATCCGACCGCATTGAAGGATCTGAATGGACTGGTGGCATCTGGGCTTGTCAGCAAAGAGCGCGTCGGCAAAGCGTCAGAATATCTGGTGCTTCCAGGCCTGTCGGAACGCTTGGTGTTGTAGATCCACGCCATGCGTGGATGTGTGGACCAAGGTCCACCCCCACCAACGCGACATCACGCCGAGGCGTAACGCACGGCGGTGCCGATCCAGCGCTGCACCACGCGGTCGGCCAGCGCGGGTTGCTGGTCCAGCAAGCGCTCGGCCAGGTCGTGCACGCCGGGCAGCAGGCCGGCGTCGCGGGCCAGATCCGCGATGCGGAAGCCGGCCAGGCCGGTCTGCCGCGTACCCAGCAGTTCGCCGGGGCCGCGCAGTTCCAGATCCTTCTCGGCGATGACGAAACCATCGTTGGTTTCGCGCATGGTCTGCAGGCGCTCGCGTGCCATCTGCGAGAGCGGTGCCTGGTACAGCAGCACGCAGCGCGACACCGCCGAACCACGGCCGACGCGGCCGCGCAGCTGGTGCAGCTGGGCCAGGCCCAAGCGCTCGGCATTCTCGATCACCATCAACGAGGCGTTCGGTACGTCCACGCCCACTTCAATCACCGTGGTCGCCACCAGCAGGTCGATGTCGCCGGCCTTGAACGCCACCATCGTCGCCAGCTTTTCGGCGGCTTTCAGGCGGCCATGCACCAGCCCGACGCGTACGCCGGGCAGCAGTGCCTGCAGTGATTCGTAAGTGGCCTGCGCGGGGGTTGCATCCAGCTCTTCGCTTTCCTCGATGAGCGTGCACACCCAATACACCTGCCGCCCTTCCTGGCAGGCCAGCGCAATGCGCTCGATCAGCTCCGGGCGACGGTCATTGTTCAGTGCGACGGTCTGCACCGGCGTGCGGCCCGGTGGCAGTTCGTCGATGGCCGAGACATCCAGGTCCGCGTATTCGGACATCGCCAGCGTGCGCGGAATCGGTGTTGCGGTCATCACCAGCTGGTGCGGCACGCTGTTGCCGCCTGCGCCCTTGTCACGCAGCGCCAGTCGCTGATGCACGCCGAAGCGATGCTGCTCGTCGACGATGGCCAGTGCCAGATCCTGGAACACCACCGCCTCCTGCATCAGCGCGTGGGTACCCACCACCACCTGCGCTTCGCCGCTGGCGACCTGCTCCATCACCTTGGCGCGCGCCTTGCCGGTGACTTTGCCGGCCAGCCAGGCGATGCGCACACCGAGCGGTGCCAGCCAGCCGCGCAGGTTGTTGAGATGTTGCTCGGCCAGCAGCTCAGTCGGTGCTGCCAGCGCGACCTGCTTGCCCTGCTCCACCGCCAACATCGCCGCCAGCGCGGCGACCACGGTCTTGCCGGAGCCCACATCGCCCTGCACCAGCCGCAGCATCGGGCTGGGCCGCGCGAGGTCTTCGCGGATCTGCTTGAACACCCGCGCCTGCGCGCCGGTGAGCGCGAACGGCAGCTGCTTCAGCAGCGCCTTGGCCAGCTTGCCGGGACCGGCCAGTGGCGGCGCATGGTGTGCCTGCAATGCAATGCGCTGGCGACGCAGGCTGAGGTGGTGGGCCAGCAGCTCTTCCATCGCCAGGCGGCGCTGCGCCGGGTGGGTGCCGGCGGCCAGCGCGGCCAGGTCGGCATCGGGCGGCGGCCGGTGCACGGTCAGCAGCGCGCTGCGCAGCGACGGCAGGCCGAGGCCATCGAGCCAGCCGCTGGGCAGCAGTTCCAGCGTGCTTTCCTCCGGCAGGCGGTCCAGCGCCTGGCCGATCAGCTTGCGCATCGTCATCGGGCCGACGCCTTCGACGGTGGGATACACCGGGTCGAGGCGGTCGCCGAGTTCGGGATCGTCGTTGCGGCCCAGCACCTGGTAGCTGGGATGGACGATTTCCAGGCCGAGGTGGCCCGGCTTGGGCGTGCCGAAGCAGCGCAGCCGGTTGCCGACCGCGAACTGGCCGACCTGCTGCTGGCGGAAATGGAAGAAGCGCAGCACCAGGGTGCCCTGCCCTTCGTCTTCCACCGCCACTTTCAGCATCGGCCGGTAGCGCATGCCGCGCTCGACCGCGACCACCCGCCCTTCCACCTGCGCCGGTACGCCGTTGCGCAGGTCCTCAATGCAGGTCAGCCGGGTACGGTCTTCATAGCGCAGTGGCAGATGAAGCCAGAGATCCTGCAGGGTGGCCAGACCACGCGCCTGCAGTTTGGCGGCCACGGCCGGACCGACGCCCGCGAGCATCGCCAGGGATGCTTCGCCGGACGGTGACAGGACCGGGGTGACCGCCGCCTTGCGTGCCACGTGGCGGTCAGTCGATGACCATCACCGCGTCGACCTCGAAGTTGGCGCCCTTCGGCAGGCCGGAGACTTCGATGGTGGAACGGGCCGGGTACGGGGCCTGGAAGTAGTCCTGCATGACCGCGTTGACCTTGGCGAACTCGCCCAGGTCGGTCAGGTACAGGCCCAGGCGCACGACCTTGTCCAGCGAGCCGCCGGCGGCTTCGGCCACGGCCTTGAGGTTGTCGAAGGCGCGGCGGGCCTGTGCTTCGACGTCACCGGCGCCGACGATGTCGCCGGTGGCCGGGTCGAGCGGGATCTGGCCGGAGAAGTACACGGTGTTGCCGGCGCGCACGGCCTGCGAGTACGGGCCGATGGCGGCGGGGGCCTTTTCGGTGTTGATGATCTGGCGGGACATGGGTCGCTCCGGTGCTTGGGGGAAAACAGAGCGGTGATTGTACCGGGTGGGGGCGATGTCGGCTGGGGTCGGATCCGTTTCCTGGCGGGAAACGGCTCTGACCCCGTGCGCTCTCTGTAGAGCCGAGCCCATGCTCGGCTGCTTCAGGCAAGAGCAGCCGAGCATGGGCTCGGCTCTACGGATCGGTGCCGGCGCGGGTTATTGCCGGCGTACCGACTGCACGACCGACAGACGGCGCAGGCGGCGCATCACTTCGGCCAGATGGTTGCGGTCGCGTACCTGGATGTTGAACGCCAGCACGGCGGCGTTGAAGTCGCGGTCCAGGTAGTCCACGCGCTCGATGTTGGAATGGCTCTGCGCGATGGCAGCAGCCAGCTGCGCCAGCACACCGGTGCCGTTCTCTACTTCCACCACCAGCGAAGTGTCGTAGTCGCCGGAAACGGTGGTGTCCCAGCCGATCGGCACCCAGCGCTCGGGCGACTTGCGCAGCTCGGCCAGGTTCGGGCAGTCCATGCGGTGAACCACGATGCCCTTGCCGGCGGTGTGGTAGCCCATGATCTCGTCGCCGGGAATCGGCTGGCAGCAGCCGGCGAAGGTGACCACGCCACGCTCGCTGCCGTTGATCAGGATCTTTTCCTGCGAGTGGTGGCGCGAATGCGGGCCGCCACGCAGTTCGGCGTAGGCCATCAGCGCCTGCGCGGCCTGGGTCGGCATCCAGTTGCCCAGTGCGACCTCGGCCAGCAGGGCTTCCAGGCGCGGGAAGCGGTGTTCGGCCAGGAACGCATCCAGGCGCCCCTTCGGCAACCGTTCCAGCGACGAATCCATCGCCTCCAGCGCACGGTCGAGCATGCGGTGGCCGAGCTGCACGGCATCTTCGTGCTCCAGCTGCTTGAGCTGGTGGCGGATGGCGGTGCGCGCCTTGCTGGTGACCACGAATTCCAGCCACTGCGGTTTCGGCGTGGCCGAGCGTGCGGTGATGATCTCCACCGACTGGCCCGACACCAGCTTGGTGCGCAGTGGCACCAGTTTCTTGTCCACGCGCGAGGCCACGGCCATGTTGCCGACGTCGGTATGCACGGCGTAGGCGAAATCGAGCGCGGTGGAGTTGCGCGGCAGCGCCAGGATCTTGCCCTTCGGGGTGAACAGGTAGACCTCGTCCGGGAACAGGTCGACCTTGACGTTGTCGAGGAACTCCAGCGAGGAACCGGCAGCACGCTGCGAATCGATCAGTTCGACGATCCAGGCGTGCGCACGGCTCTGCGCACTGTTGGGTGAATCGCCGCCGAACTTGTAGGTCCAGTGCGCGGCCACGCCGCGTTCGGCGATCAGGTCCATTTCCTCGGTACGGATCTGCACTTCGATCGGCGAGCCATACGGCCCGAACAACACCGTGTGCAGCGACTGGTAACCATTGGCCTTGGGAATGGCGATGAAATCGCGGAAGCGGCCATCCAGCGGCTTGAAGGTGGCATGCACCGAACCCAGCGCGTGGTAGCAGCTGGGTACGCTGCGCACCACCAGGCGGAAGCCGAACACGTCCATCACCTGGTCGAAGGTTTTGTTCTCGTCGCGCATCTTGTTGTAGATGCTCCACGGGGTCTTGATGCGGCTGACCAGGCGGTGCTCGATACCTTCCTTCGCCAGCCGCTGCGACAGCTGCACTTCCACCTGTGCCAGCGCTTCACGGCGTACTACCGGCTGGCTGCGGATGTGCTTTTCCAGGATCGCGTGGCGCCACGGGTACAGCGCCTTGAAGCCAAGATTCTGCAGTTCGCTCTTGACCAGGCTCATGCCCAGGCGCTGGGCGATGGGCGCGTAGATCTCCAGCGTCTCGCGGGCGATGCGGCCGCGCGCTTCGCGGCTCTGCGCGCCCAGCGTGCGCATGTTGTGCAGGCGGTCGGCCAGCTTGATCATGATCACGCGCAGGTCGCGCGACATCGCCAGCAGCATCTTGCGGAAGCTCTCGGCGGCCGCTTCCTGGCGGTCGCGGAACTTCAGCTTGTCCAGCTTGGTCACGCCGTCGACCAGCTCGGCCACGGCTTCGCCGAACTCGGCGGCCAGCGCCTCACGGGTCAGCGGTGTGTCTTCGATGGTGTCGTGCAGGATCGCCGCGATCAACGCTTCCACGTCCAGGCCAAGCTCGGCCAGCACCTGGGCCACGGCCACCGGATGGGTGATATAGGGCTCGCCCGACTTGCGCGTCTGCCCGGCGTGCGCGGCGGCTCCGACTTCCCAGGCGCGGCGCAGCAGCGGCAGCTGTTCCGGCGGCAGGTAATGGGCGGCGCGTTCAAGCTGGAGGACGTAGTCGGGTACGGCGGCAGCGGGGGCTGCGGCGACCTTGGCAGTGGGGCCTGGGTTCATGCCCGAAGCCTATTCCAGCGCGACGTTTACGGCAAATCCTGAATGCGAAACAGCCCGCACGGGGCGGGCTGTTCGGCGATCCAGCAACGACGTTGATCGATGCGGTCAATCGTCGTTCTTGGACATGTCTTCGTCGGCGACTACTTCGGCGGCAGCCCACTCCAGCGCTTCGCGCTCGGCGCGCTCACGCTCGGCCTTCTCGACTTCGTCGATCAGCGCGTTGTCGATCTTGCGGGCGGCGATTTCGCGCAGCGCCAGCACGGTCGGCTTGTCTTCGGTCTCGCTGTTGTCCAGCGTGGCCTGCACGCCGTTGGCGAGCTGGCGGGCACGCTTGGATGCCATCATGACCAGTTCGAAACGGTTGTTAACGACTTCCAGGCAATCTTCTACGGTGATGCGGGCCATACGGGCTCCCGGCGACCGGTCGGCCGCTCAGTCGAATGAGGGAAAGGGGACGGAGTGTACTGGCAGGAGCTGGACAAAATCAAGCCAACCCCCACCCGATTCTTTTGGAATCAGTCAGTTGCACCCGGATCGGGGGTCAGCAACGCCTGGATCAGGCCGGCGTGGCGGACCTTCTGGGCCTCCCGTCGCAGGCGGCTGGCGGTGAAGATGGCGCACAGCTCGTCCACGGCAGTGTCGAACACCTCGTTGACGATGACGTAGTCGAACTCGTTGAAGTGCAGCATCTCGTCCCGGGCCGCGCCCAGGCGCTGGGCGATGACGGCTTCGCTGTCCTGGCCGCGCTTGCGCATGCGGTCCTGCAGGGCCTGCTTGGACGGCGGCAGGATGAACACGGTGACCGTGCCCGGCACCAGCTGGCGCACCTGCTGCGCGCCCTGCCAGTCGATCTCCAGCAGCACGTCCTGGCCGGCGGCCAGCTGCGGCTCCACCGACTGCCGGGCCGTGCCCTTCCAGTCGCCGTGCACCCAGGCGTGCTCGAAGAAGTCGCCGGCGGCGATCATCTGCTCGAACTTCTCGGCACTGACGAAGTGGTAGTGCTGGCCATTCACTTCACCGGGGCGCATTGCGCGCGAGGTGAAGGAAATCGACAGGGCGATCTGCGGGTCACGCGCCAGGGTGGCATTGACGATGCTGCTCTTGCCGGCGCCAGACGGGGCGGCCACGATGTACAGCGTGCCGCGCGCAACGGTGTCCGACGGCTTCGACGGGGCGCTCATGCGGGGGATCCAACGGGTTGATTTCGCAAACTTTTTTCCTCGGTGTTCCAGGTCCGGCGCGGCGGATCGCGCCAGGACGGCGGGGGCTGCGCGGAACATCCTGGAACCAGGCCCGGCAGACGCTTCCCCGGGGTGCGGGCACGCAACTTTACCAGAGGCGCCCGTTTGCGCGCCTGCCCGGCAGGCGCCGGGCCTTGTGCCACATGGGTATGCGGGTGCCTGTGCTATAACCGGGCCGTACCCAACGACAGCCCGGAGGCCCGTGCCTCCCCGCCATCCCAGGAGAACGGCATGCCATCGATGAGCCGCCGCCAGTTCCTGAAAGTGACCGGGACAACCCTGGTCGGCTCCAGCCTGGCATTGATGGGCTTCGCGCCCGGCATCGCGCTCGCGGAGGTCAGGCAGTACAAGCTGACCCGCGCGACCGAGACCCGCAACACCTGTACCTACTGTTCGGTGGCCTGCGGCATCCTGATGTACAGCCTCGGCGATGGCGCCAAGAACGCCGAGCCGAGCATCTTCCATATCGAAGGCGACCCGGACCATCCGGTCAACCGCGGCACGCTGTGCCCGAAGGGTGCCGGCCTGGCCGACATCATCCACAGCAAGTCGCGCCTGCTCTACCCCGAGTACCGGGCACCGGGCTCGAACGAGTGGAAGCGGCTGAGCTGGGACGATGCGCTGGATCGCATCGCGCGGCTGATGAAGGAAGACCGCGACGCCAACTTCGTGCAGAAGAACGAGGCCGGGCAGACGGTCAACCGCTGGCTGACCACCGGCATGCTGGCGGCCTCGGCCACCAGCAATGAAACCGCGGTGCTGACCCACAAGGTCGTCCGCTCCCTCGGCATGCTGGCATTCGACAACCAGGCACGTGTCTGACACGGCCCGACGGTGGCAGGTCTTGCCCCGACGCTAGGCCGTGGTGCGATGACAAATCACTGGGTCGACATCAAGAATGCCGACCTGATCCTGATCATGGGTGGCAATGCCGCCGAGGCGCACCCGTGCGGGTTCAAATGGGTGACCGAGGCCAAGGCGCACAACAAGGCCCGGCTGATCGTGGTCGATCCGCGCTTCAACCGCTCGGCCGCGGTGGCCGACGTGTACGCGCCGATCCGCACCGGTACCGATATCGTGTTCCTGGGGGGCCTGATCAACTACCTGTTGACCGAGGACCGCATCCAGCACGAGTACGTGCTGAACTACACCGACATGTCGTTCCTGGTGAAGGACGAGTTCGCCTTCAAGGACGGCCTGTATTCGGGCTACAACGAAGAGAAGCGCAGCTACGACCGCTCCAGCTGGGACTACGCCTACGGTGACGATGGCTTCGTGCGCAGCGACCCGACGCTGAAGGACCCGCGCTGCGTCTACAACCTGCTCAAGCAGCACTATGCGCGCTACACGGTGGAGATGGTCGAGCGCATCTGCGGCACTCCGGCCGACAGCATCCGCAAGATCTGGGACATGATCGCGTCCACCGCCGGCAAGGACAAGGCGATGACCATCCTGTACGCGCTGGGATGGACGCAGCACTCGATCGGCGCACAGAACGTGCGTGCCGGCACCATGGTGCAGCTGCTGCTGGGCAACATCGGCGTGGCCGGTGGTGGCATGAACGCGCTGCGCGGGCATTCCAACATCCAGGGCCTGACCGACATCGGCCTGATGTCCGACCTGCTGCCCGGCTACCTGACCCTGCCGAAACAGGACGAACAGGACTACGACGCCTACATCGCCAAGCGCACGCAGAAGCCGCTGCGCGCCAACCAGATGTCGTTCTGGCAGAACTACCCGAAGTTCCACGTCAGCCTGATGAAATCGTGGTGGGGCGACGCTGCCACCGCCGACAACAACTGGTGCTTTGATCACCTGCCCAAGCTGGACAAGCCGTACGACATGCTGCAGGCGTACGAGCTGATGAACGAGGGCAAGATCCATGGCTACATCTGCCAGGGCTTCAACCCCCTGGCCTCGGCGCCGAACAAGGGCAAGCTGATCAGCGCGTTCTCCAAGCTGAAGTTCATGGTCAGCATGGATCCGCTGGAAACCGAGACCATCGCCTTCTGGCAGAACCACGGCGCACTGAACGACGTCGACCCGAGCACGATCCAGACCGAAGTATTCCGCCTACCGACCACCTCCTTTGCCGAGGAGAACGGCGCGGTGGTGAATTCCTCGCGCTGGCTGCAATGGCACTGGAAGGGGGCCAATCCGCCAGGCGAAGCGCGCAGCGACATCGAGATCATGTCCGAGCTGTTCCATCGCATCAAAGCGTTGTACGAGAAGGACGGCGGTGCGTGGTGGGAGCCGGTGCGCGACCTGGCCTGGAACTACGCCAACCCTGAGGTACCCACGCCCGAAGAACTGGCGATGGAATACAACGGCAAGGCGCTGGCCGACGTGTTCGATCCGAAGGACCCGACCAGGCTGGTGCGCAAGGCCGGCGAGCAGCTGGCCGCATTCGGCGACCTGCGCGACGACGGCAGCACCGCCTGCGGCTGCTGGATCTACATCGGTGCCTGGGGCCCGACCGGCAACATGATGGCGCGGCGTGACAACAGCGACCCCACCGGCATCGGCAACACGCTGGGCTGGGCCTGGGCGTGGCCGGCCAATCGTCGCGTGATGTACAACCGCGCCTCGTGCGACGTCGCCGGAAAGCCATTTGATCCACGGCGCACGCTGCTGGCGTGGAACGGGAAAAACTGGGGCAGCGTGGACGTGCCCGACTTCAAGGCAGACGAAGATCCCGCCGGCGGAATGGGCCCGTTCATCATGAACCCGGAGGGCATCGCGCGCTTCTTCGCCAAGGCCGGCATGGCCGAAGGCCCGTTCCCGGAGCACTACGAACCGTTCGATACACCGCTGCGCAGCAACCCGCTCAGCCCTGGCCAGGCACTGACGCTGAACAACCCGGCCGCCCGCGTATTTGCCAGCGATCGCGCACAGATCGGTTCGCCGGACGAGTTCCCGCATGTGGCCACCACCTACCGCCTGACCGAGCATTTCCACTTCTGGACCAAGCACGGCAAGTTGAACGCCATCATCCAGCCCGAGCAGTTCGTCGAGATCGGCGCGGCGTTGGCCGACGAGCTGGGCATCAACAACGGCAGCCGCGTGCGGGTCAGTTCCAAGCGCGGCCACATCGAAGCGGTCGCCATGGTGACCAAGCGCATCAAGGCCCTGCAGATCGATGGCCGGACCGTGCACCAGGTGGGCGTGCCGATCCACTGGGGCTTCCTCGGTGCGGCCAAACCCGGCTACATCGCCAATACGCTGACCAACGCCATCGGTGACGGCAACTCGCAGACGCCCGAATCGAAGTGCATCCTGGTCAAGGTCGAGAAGGTGTAGGAGACACGCCATGTCACTGCAATCGCTGGACATCATCCGCCGCTCGGCCACCACCACGCCCTCGCCGGAAGCGCGCGGTGCGCATACCGGCCAGGTCGCCAAGCTGATCGATGTGAGCAAGTGCATCGGCTGCAAGGCCTGCCAGGTCGCCTGCATGGAGTGGAACGATCTGCGCGACGAAGTGGGCAGCTGCGTTGGCAGCTACGACAACCCGCCCGACCTGAGCGAACAGTCGTGGACGGTGATGAAATTCCGCGAGTACGAGGACGAGAAGGGCAAGCTGGAGTGGCTGATCCGCAAGGAAGGCTGCATGCACTGCAGCGATCCGGGCTGCCTGAAGGCCTGCCCGTCGCCCGGTGCCATCATCCAGTACGCCAACGGCATCGTCGACTTCCAGGAAGAAAACTGCATCGGCTGCGGTTACTGCGTGACCGGTTGCCCGTTCGACGTGCCGCGCATTTCCAAGAAGGACCACAAGGCCTACAAATGCACGCTGTGTTCGGACCGGGTGGCGGTGGGCCAGGAACCGGCCTGCGTGAAGACCTGCCCGACCGGCGCGATCACCTTCGGCAGCAAGCAGGCGATGACCGAGCACGCGGCCGGACGCGTGGAAGACCTGAAATCGCGCGGCTACGAGAATGCTGGCCTGTACGATCCGCAGGGCGTCGGCGGCACCCACGTGATGTACGTGCTGCAGCATGTGGACAAGCCCGAGCTGTACGCCGATCTGCCCAAGGACCCACGCATCAGCCCGATGGTGGAGGTCTGGAAGGGCGTGGCCAAGCCGCTGGGCGTGCTGGCGATCGCCGCCACCGCCTTCGCCGGCTTCCTGCATTACATCGGCATCGGCCGCAACACGGTCAATGACGAGGAAGAAGAGGAAGCCGAACACGAGGCGAAGCAGATCGAAGAGGAGCAGCGGCCATGAAGTACGCCCCGCACCCGCGCCAGATCATCCGCTACCGCGCACCGACCCGCATCAACCACTGGATCGTGGCGATCTGCTTCGTGCTGACCGCCTTGTCAGGGTTGGCCCTGTTCCACCCTGCCCTGTTTCCGCTGACCCAGCTGTTCGGCGGTGGACCGTGGACGCGCATCCTGCATCCGTTCATCGGCTTGGCCATGGTGGTGGGCTTTGCACTGCTGGCGTTCCGCATGTGGCGCGACAATCTGCCGACCGCCGACGATCGCGCATGGATGCGCGGCATGCGCGATGTACTGCGCAACGAGGATGAGAAGCTGCCGCCGGTGGGCCGTTTCAATGCGGGCCAAAAACTGCTGTTCTGGGCCATCATCGGCTGCCTGTCGGCGCTGCTGCTGACCGGCTTCGTGATCTGGCGGCAGTACTTCAGCCACTTCTTCCCGATCGGGGTGATCCGCTTCTCGGTACTTGCCCATGCGCTGTTCGGCTGGGTGCTGGTCTGCGCGATCGTGGTGCACATCTATGCAGCGATCTGGATCAAGGGCTCGGTGCGGGCGATGACCCAGGGCAAGGTGACCTATGGGTGGGCGTACAAGCACCACCGGCAGTGGTTCCGGGACATCCTGCGCGGACGTCGGGAAGAGGGGTAGCGGCAGGGCCTGCGGCCCTGCACCCGCTTCAAGCCAAGGCAACAGCAACAGCGGCTATCCGTGGGATGGCGGGGTGGATCCGGTTGCGGGGGACGCTGCAAGTACCCCTCCGGGGCCCGGCCCAGCCGCTGGCGGCTGTGCGTTCGGGCGCTTGCGAAGCAGTGCTTCGCAAGCAAAGCGC
>NZ_JAPTFO010000189.1:0-1589 GCF_030985515.1 Stenotrophomonas sp. Sm10 | reverse complement strand
TAATAAGGATGGTAGCTACCATTTCGTCATGGAACTTATTGTTAGATTAAATGATAAAAAATAAAACTATAAATGCACTAAAATTAAGCGTTTATAGTTTTTTTATTTTTATTTATTTCTGTGAATTTCTTAAAAAGGTGGACAGAATTGTGGACATAACTTATTCTTCAAAAAAGAAAGTACCTTTGAAATCAGAATCTGTAGGTAATTCTGAACGTTTTACAGGTTCCCCTAAACCTAGCATTAGTTTAATAGCTTTCAAAATAACATCATCAGATACATTACGACTATCAATCTGCCCGCCAACTGCGTCACCATAGACGCCGTAAAAATGACCATCTTCTCCATCATAACCATAAATATCCATGATGTTGATTGTTTCGCTGTTGCAATAAACTTTCCCATCTTCGTTTACAATAGCATACGATACTTCGTTATTTTTAATTTCTTCAAGTAGTTGTTTTGCGTTTTCCATGTCTAACTCCTCCGCATAATTTGTTAATTTGATAGCATTTTCTAAACTCATTTTTTCGATTGGTGTTTTACCTGTAACCCATCTGCTGATTGTAGTGTCACCAATTCCAGTGGCTTTAGAAATTCTATAAGCTGTTACAGTTTTTAGTAATTTTTGGATTTTGTTAAAATCTGCTTTACTCATTTTTTGTTATCTCCTGAATACCAAGCAATAGCAATCGCCAAAATTGCTACAAATAAAATCATTTTCATCTTGATTTTCCTCTCACTCTTTTATAAAATAAAAGGAAAGAAGAGCTTTCGCTCTCTTACCCTTTAGCGATTATCTCTTCCGGCGTTTGGGAAACTTAGGAGCGATTTTCGCTTTTTTCTTTTGCTCTTCATGTACTATGTACCAAGAGCGAGCTTCTTTTGAAATTGCTACTGCAATCCCTACTGCAACTGTGACCCTTGCCAGCCACTCGTCTAGGCTGTCCATTTGTATCACCTCCTTACATTATTTATTATACCGCATTTAAATGCGGTAGTCAAGTATTTTTTACCATTTTTTTAAACTTTTTATTCTGGAACTATTTTAAACAGGCAAAAGCCTTCAGTTTTAGTGCAATCTGCTTTGCTCCCTAGCCTCCAGAATTTCAGCGAAAAATGACAAAAAATAAAAACTATAACCCCTTTGTTTTAGTAGGTTTATAGTTTTTTATTTATGTCCACGTATTTCTGAGAAATCTGGACAGTTTATCGTTCCCAGATTACGCCATTATCAGCATAGGCTACATAATCAACGCCATCAATAGGCTTCATGCTACGGCCTTCAATTAGCAATCCTCCGTCTTTATCTCGCCAAAAATCGAGCATGTCAGCGACTTCTTCCCAAGATTGTTCTTTCAATTCTTCTGCATAGACATCTTCGATTAATTGTTTGATTTCTTTCTCTGTTTCAGTCATGAGTGCCTCCCTTCTTTCTGCGATAAGCTCTTCTAATTCGTTCAAATCATCCTCGGTAGCGTGGTTTCTTATAAAGTTACGAGCTGACGAGCGCTTAGAGAGATAGTTTCTATGATCCCTGTTGTTTGCATTCCACTTCTTAGTGGAAAATAGGATGCAAGAAGAAAAAT